>NZ_JBFRCN010000004.1:0-225021 GCF_040965835.1 Paraburkholderia sp. BR10872 | reverse complement strand
TTCAATACCTGTTACTGTTTTCGGTCTCTCTCGAGACCGGTCGCTCACTCAAAGCTGACAGGTTCTGAATAAATTCAAAAACCTGACTTACTTTAGTGTGAGACTCTTGATACTTTTGCTGCTCCCGATACCGCTCCGAAGAACACTATCGGGTCGCCACCGCATCAAGCGCCCACACTTATCGGCTGTAAATTTTTAAAGATCGATCGCGAAAGCGCCGTTAAAACTGCTCAACTACCGGCTTCTTTCTGCGTTGCTGCGTCAGCAGCAGAGAAACGAGATTATGAAGAATCTTTTCCGCTTCGTCAACCCCTTTTTTTCGCTCACCGCTTGAAAAAGCTTGCTGACTCCTGCGTCCGCCGGTTTCCGCGGCGGCCTTCGCTGCCCTGACGTCGGAGACATCGAACTGCGAAGGGGGCGAATCTTATCGCCCCCGCCGGCACTGTGCAAGGGGGTGGCGAAAATATTCCTCACTTCCGGGTAAGGACCTCCAGCGGCACCGCATTCGCCATCGCCGCGTAGCCCGCATCGCTTGGGTGGATGTGGTCGCCACTGTCATAGCCGTAACGCAGTCGCGCCGGATCTGCCGGGTCCCGCAGCGCGGCATCGAAGTCGACCACGCCGTCGAACGCCCCGCTCGTCCGAATCCACTGGTTCGCCGCCGTGCGGATCGCCTCGCGCTCCGGCGGCAGTGAAGCCGGCGTGAGCGTCGCGCCGAAAATGCGCACGCCGCGCCCATGTGCCTGCGCGATCACGCGGCGGTAGCCCGCGATCAGGTCGTTCGCGTCCACGTGCGTATGAGGAAAGTCGCAGTCGAGGCCCGATCGCGCCGGCATCGCCTGGAAGTTGATGTCGTTGATGCCGATGAGCAGCACCACGGTCTTCACGCCCGGATGGCCGAGCGCGTCGCGGCCAAAGCGCCGCTCGAGCGCCTCGCCATAGCAAGGCGAATCGCTCAGCAGCCGGTTGCCGCTGATCCCGAGATCGATCACGGCGAGATCCGTGCGCTGCGACTGGGCGATGCGGCGCGCCAACGCGTCCGGCCAGCGACGGTTCTGGTTGAGCGAGGAACGCATGCCATCGGTAATGGAATCGCCGATCGCCGCGACTGTCGACGCCCCCGGCGCCTCGACCGCCAGCCCCGTCACCCACGCGTACTGCGTAAAGCGCTGGGTGAACGCGCCAATCGACGGATCGGCGACGTGATTGCCCGGACGAGAGACGTAATTCACCTGGCTCGCCACGCGGTGCCACGCAACCATCTTTTGCTCGGCTCCCATATAGGAGCTGATCGCGTATGGCGCGTGCGCCTTCAGATCGATCTGGACCGGATCGCTATCGAGCGCCGCCCCGGGCGGCACCGACACCGACGCCCGCCCGCCGAAGGTCACGTGCACCGTGCCCGCCTCGCTCGCCGCCGCGCCGCCGGCCGACGGTGCAATCGCCATCGCCTCGATCACGAGCGGCGTGCGCCCATAGAGGTTGCTCACATGCACCCGCGCGACCGTGCCGCCCAGCGTCGGATACACGATCTGGCGAACGGTACGTCCGGCCACCTCGGGCGCACGGTACAGCGCAGGGAGCGCGTCGCGCTCGGGAATCGACTGCAGCGCCGTCGCCCAGCTCGTGACCCAGGGGCTCGGGGCTTGATCCGCGAATGCCGGAGACGTGGCGCCCAGCGAAATGAACAAAGCGGCCGCGGCCGCGAGGGGAGCAAAAGAAATCTTCATCCGTGAACGAGTGCGCAGGCAAAGGGCCATTGTGCCCCATGGCCCGTTGCGCAGCCTTCCATCCACCTGACAATCCAGCGCACGAAACCACGCGAAAACCCATGCACAAGCCGCCCGCACCAACAAATCCCAGGCATTCCTGCTGCTACCCCACTAAAACTCAGCGGTAGGCCTGAATTTCTTTGCCCTACCTCAAAAAATTCATTTACCGACCGGTCGGTTGGTTTATACTGCGCGACATACCCAACTTCGACGAGAGCGTCTCCATGTACACGCAATCCCTCGACATCCCCGGCAACGTTGCTCTGCTCGACGCGGACGCAACCTCGCCGGAGCAGGCGCAGTTCGACGCCATCATGGCCGCCGACGGCAAGATCGAGCCGCAGAACTGGATGCCCGAAGCCTATCGCAAGACGCTCGTGCGCCAGATCTCGCAGCATGCGCACTCGGAAGTCGTCGGCATGCTGCCGGAAGGCAACTGGATCTCGCGCGCGCCTAGCCTCAAGCGCAAGGCGATCCTGCTCGCCAAGGTGCAGGACGAAGCAGGCCACGGCCTCTATCTGTATAGCGCGGCGGAAACGCTCGGCGTTTCGCGCGACCAGCTCGTCGACGCCCTGCACGCCGGCAAGGCCAAGTATTCGAGCATTTTCAATTACCCGACGCCCACGTGGGCCGATGTCGGCGTGATCGGCTGGCTCGTGGACGGCGCGGCGATCATGAACCAGATCCCGCTGTGCCGCTGCACGTATGGCCCGTACGCGCGCGCCATGATCCGCATCTGCAAGGAAGAGTCGTTCCACCAGCGTCAGGGCTTCGATGCGCTGCTCGCCATGATGAGCGGCACCGAAGCGCAGCGCGAACTCGTTCAGCAGTCCGTGAACCGCTGGTGGTGGCCGGTGCTGATGATGTTCGGCCCGAGCGACGCCGACTCGGTCCACAGCAACCAGTCCGCCAAATGGGGTATCAAGCGCATTTCGAACGACGATCTGCGCCAGAAGTTCGTCGATGCGACGGTCGAGCAGGCCAAGGTGCTGGGCGTCACGCTGCCCGATCCCGATCTGAAATGGAACGAAGCGCGCGGCCACTACGACTACGGCACGATCGACTGGGAAGAATTCTGGCGCGTCGTGAACGGCGACGGCCCGTGCAACCGCGAGCGTCTCGGCACGCGCGTGAAGGCACACAACGAAGGCGCTTGGGTGCGCGAAGCCGCCCTCGCCCACGCCGAAAAGCAACGTCAGCGCGCCGAAAAGCACGCAGCTTGAGCACACCTCATACATGAATCAGGAAGGAAGGAGATCCACGATGAACAAGGAATGGCCGATCTGGGAAGTGTTCGTGCGTAGCAAGCAGGGCCTCGACCACAAGCACTGTGGCAGCCTGCACGCCTCCGACGCCTCGATGGCGCTGCGCATGGCGCGCGACGTCTACACGCGCCGCCAGGAAGGCGTGAGCATCTGGGTGGTGCCGTCGTCGGCAATTACGGCATCGGATCCGAACGAAAAGGCCGAGCTCTTCGAGCCGGCCGGCGACAAGATCTATCGCCACCCGACGTTCTACACGCTGCCCGACGAAGTCAACCACATGTAAGAGCGCAACATGACGACGCCCACGCCTGAACAACTCGCGTACGTGCTGCGCCTCGCCGATACAGCGCTGATCCTCGGTCAGCGCAACACGGAATGGTGCGGCCACGGCCCGATCCTCGAAGAAGACATCGCGCTCGCCAACATGAGCCTCGACCTGATCGGTCAGGCGCGCCTGCTCTACACGCATGCCGCCACGCTCGAAAAGGCCCTCACCGGCCGCGAGCGCACGGAGGACGACTACGCCTACTTCCGCGCCGAGCGCGAGTTCGCGAACTACACGCTCGCAGAACTGCCGCACTTCGGCCCGCTCGCCGGCACGACGCATTCGGCCAACGACTACGCCGTGACGATCGTGCGCAATTTCCTCTACGCCACGCTGATGGGGCATCTGTGGACCGCGCTGCTGCGCTCCGCCGACCCGCAACTGGCCGCGATCGCCGAGCGCTCGATCAAGGAAACGCGCTACCACGTGCACCATGCGCGCGAGTGGCTGATCCGTTTCGGCGACGGCACCGACGAATCGCACCGCCGCGCCCAGGCCGCCATCGACTGGCTGATGCCGTACACGCGGGAATTCTTCAGCACCGATGCCGTGGAAACGGCCGTGGCCGAAGCCGGCATCGCGCCGCTCGCCGCACAGTTCGAAGCGGCGTGGCGCACCGACGTGGAAGCCGCGCTCGAAGAAGCCACGCTCGCCATGCCCGCGCCGGTGTTGCACGTCACGACCGGCAAGCACGGCGAGCACTCGGAGCACATGGGTTTCGTGCTGGCCGAGATGCAGAGCCTCGCGCGCCAGCACCCCGACGCGCGCTGGTAAGCACCCCCGCAGGAACAGAGGAAGTCACGATGCAAGCAACGGCAGATCACGCGCTCGAACGCGCCTGGGAAGTGCTGGAATCGGTGCCCGATCCGGAGATTCCGGTCGTGTCGATCCGCGAACTGGGCATTCTGCGCGACGTGCGCCGCGCCGACGACGGCCAGATCGAAGTGGTCATCACGCCCACCTACTCCGGCTGCCCGGCGATGTCGCAGATCGCGGAGGACGTCGCGCACGCGCTCGACGCCGCCGCGCTCGCGCCCTACCGCATCGCGATGACCCTCACGCCCGCGTGGACCACCGACTGGATCACCGACGAAGCGCGCGAGAAGCTGCGCGCCTATGGCATCGCGCCGCCCACGGGCAACTGCGGCTCCGCGCCTCGATCGGCCGAACAGCCGATCACCTTCATCGCGAAACCGAAGCCGTTGCCCGCGCCCGCCTGCCCGCACTGCGGCTCGCAGCACACCGAACGCCTCGCGCAGTTCGGCTCGACTGCGTGCAAGGCGCTCTACCGCTGCATCGACTGCCGCGAACCCTTCGACTACTTCAAACCGTACTGATATGGCCACTCCGCAATTCCATTCGCTGCGCATCCGCGAAGTGCGGCCCGAAACCGCGGACGCGGTCTCTGTCGCTTTCGAAGTCCCGCCCGAGCTGCGCGAGGCGTTTCGCTTCACCCAGGGGCAGTTCGTGACGCTCAAGACGCACATCGATGGCGAAGAAACGCGTCGTTCGTACTCGATCTGCGTGGGCGTCACCGACTACGACCGCGATGGGGAGCTGCGCATCGGCATCAAGCGCGTGCGCGGCGGGCGTTTTTCGAACTTCGCGTTCGATCAGCTCGCGCCCGGCCACGAGATCGACGTGATGACGCCCGATGGCCGCTTTTTCACGCACCTGAATGCCGAGCACGGCAAGCACTACGTGGCGTTCTCGGGCGGTTCGGGCATCACGCCCGTGCTCGCGATCATCAAGACGACGCTAGAAACGGAGCCGCGCAGCGCGTTCACGCTCGTGTACGGCAACCGCAGCGTCGACTCGATCATGTTCGCCGAGGAACTGGAAGACCTGAAGAACCGCTTCATGAGCCGCTTCCGCCTCTATCACGTGCTCTCGGACGACCTGCAGGACGTCGAGCTCTTCAACGGCGTGCTCGATCAGGCCAAGTGCGCGGCGTTCCTCGAAACGCTCTTGCCCGCCGACGAGATCGACGAAGCCTTCATCTGCGGCCCCGGCCCGATGATGGACGCCGCCGAAGCCGCGTTCAAGGACGCGGGCGTACCGCCGCAGAAGGTGCACGTGGAGCGCTTCGGCTCGCCGCTGCCGCAGGCGGGCGTGCCGAACGTCGAGATCACCGAAAACACGCCGGCGGCCGACCTCGAAATCGTCATCGACGGCAAGAAGCGCAAGATGCGCCTGCCATACGAGGGCGTAAGCCTGCTCGACGTCGGCCTGAAGGCGGGTCTGGCGCTGCCTTACGCGTGCAAGGGCGGCGTGTGCTGCACCTGCCGCGCCAAGGTGCTCGAAGGCGAAGTGAAGATGGACAAGAACTACACGCTCGAGGAGCAGGAGGTGAAGGACGGCTTCGTGCTCACCTGCCAGTGCCATCCGGTGAGCGAGCGTGTGGTCGTGAGTTTCGACGAACGTTAAGGCGTTAGAGCAACAGCACGCTTTCGGCCCGCAGGCGATCCGCTTACACTAGGGGCCGCCCGCGGGTGTTGCAGCGCAGCGCTGCAACACCCGCGGGCGGCTCCTTTTGTTATTTGCGTGCTTTCGGGCTTACAGGGCGTTCAGCGTGAACGCAACGAGTTGTCGATGACCACGATTCACCTCATTTACGGCGAGCCGGCCGTGACGGCGCTACGACAGGCTCTCGAAGCGGCAGGCCGTCCGGACCGCGTGATCGCCCTGCGCGACGACCTGACGGTCGGTCCGTTGCGCGACATCGACGTGGCGGGCGACCCAGGCGTCGCGCAACGCGCCGCCTTCTGGGAGCGCCTGAGCGATGCGCCGCCAACCCTCGCCCACGACGACTGTGCGGCGCTGGGTGAGCTCGAAGCCGACGATTCCCACGTGGTGTTCTGGCACACGCACGACGCCGCCCACCAGCTCGCGTTGCGGCGGGTCTGCTACCGCTTGCGCGACGTCCCGCAGCGCCTGAATGAAGTGCGTCTGACTGCCGACGAAATTTCGGGCCCGAACGCCGCAGCCCGCATCGAGGCGCGCTTGCCGGACGCCGCGCCGATCTCGGTCCTGCGCATCACGCGTCTCGCGCTGGAGTGGCAGGAAGCCAAGTTCGCCAATGGCGAGACGCGCCGCTGGCGCGACAACACCTTTACGAGCGGCACGTGGAGCGACCTCGACGCCATGATCCTCGACGTGCTCGACGCCCTGGAAGACCGTCCGGCGGACGCTTCCTGGCTCGCCAGCGACGTGCTCGGCGCAGCGCTCACGCGTGGCGGCGCCGGCTTCACGGTTGGCGAGCCCGTCGTGCTGTGGCGCCTGCGCGAGTTGTGCGCGGCCGAAGAACTGCGCCTGCGCGACGATATGTGCGCCGCCTGCGCCCCGCTCGCCGCTGCCGCGCGCGCCGCGCGTCCGCCGCTGCCGCAAACCGCCGCGCACCTTTCCCTCCCCCGCTGAATTCCCATGGCACGCACCCGAGCGCCCGACCACGAAACCCAACGCGACCAGATCCTCGAGCTCGCCGCCGCCAAATTTGCGCAGACGAGCTACCCGAGCACCTCGATGTCGGATCTCGCGGCCGCCAGCGGCACCTCGAAGGCGCGGCTCTATCACTATTACGAGAGCAAGGAAGCGATCCTCTTCGACCTGCTCGATCGCTACACCAAGCGGCTCATGCTGATCATCGCGGAGGTCGAAGGCGCGAGCCAGCGGCGCGGTCACGACGAGCGCGAGAGCTTCGCGGAGCTGATTCGCGCGTTTCTCGCCGAGTACGAAACCTCGCACAGCCGCCACGTGGCGCTCCTGAACGACGTCAAATACCTCGTGGACGCCCAGCGCGAGATCATCCTGAACCGCCAGCGCGACGTGGTCGCCGCATTTACGCGCCAACTCGCGCGCGCGTATCCGGGCCACGTCACGATCGAAAACCAGACTGCGCTGACGATGATGGTGTTCGGCATGATCAACTGGACGTTTACGTGGCTCAAACCCGGCGGCCGCATGGGATATCGCGACTTCGCCGAGCAGGTGATCGCCATGGTCGATCACGGTCTGAAGGGCGCCTGAAGGTGGCTTGGGACGGTGCTCCGGGCGATAGAACTTTTCGGGCCAGATTGCTGCAACGCGACATGATGCGTCAGGACAACAGTTGACCAGTCAAACGACTCATTCAGAATAAACGTTAATAATCAGTCGCTTGCGCTCATATTTTTATTAATTAGGCGCAACACTCAAATTTGCACTCCGGGTTTTCCCTAGAGCGCACCCAGGGTTTCCGCTAGAATGCGTTTTGCGCTGCATCATGCGGCATGCATTCCAAGGAGAACCCATCATGAACCCGCTTTCGACCCACGCCAACGTGCCGATCATGTCGTCCGCTCGTCCGCTGACGTCCGGTCATGCGCCCGTCATGGTGCGAGTGCTCACCTCGGCAGACCGCGAACGCCTGCTCGCGCACTTTCTCTCGCTCGACAGCGACGACCGCCTGCTGCGCTTCGGCCAGGCCGCGCCGGACCACGTGATCGAAAAGTACGTGCGCTCGATGGATTTCACGCGCGACACCGTGTTCGGCGTGTTCGACCACCAGTTGCAACTCGTTGGCGTCGGCCATCTGGCCTACCTGCCGGCGGACGGCAACGGCCGCACGGCCGAGTTCGGCGTGTCCGTGCAGGAAAGCGCGCGCGGCCAGGGCATCGGC
This sequence comes from Paraburkholderia sp. BR10872, assembly GCF_040965835.1. NCBI lineage: Bacteria > Pseudomonadati > Pseudomonadota > Betaproteobacteria > Burkholderiales > Burkholderiaceae > Paraburkholderia > Paraburkholderia sp. BR10872. The sequence goes on along the minus strand of NZ_JBFRCN010000004.1, from coordinate 217,002 downwards.
TCGAAGCTGTTCGAGCGCGCCGCCATCCGCAGCCGCAACACGCACGTCACCACGCTCTACATGCACTGCCTGTCGCGCAACTCGACGATGATGCACATCGCGAAGAAGTCGGGCATGAAGATCGAGTACGCGTATGGCGAAGCCGACGCTTATCTCTCGCTCGAACCGGCCGACCAGAGCAGCATCATCGCCGAAATGCTCCAGGAACAAGCCGCCGTGTTCGACTACGCGCTCAAGCGTCAGGCGCGCCAGGCCAGCAAGCTGATGGAAACGATCCTGCCGCAGGCTGTCGCCGCGTGACTCCTGCCCTTCGGGACAGACTGATGCATTGAAAAAGCGGCCTCGGCCGCTTTTTTTGCGTCTGCTGCACGGCACCGCGCAGTCAGCGGATCGGCAAAGCCGTCGTTTCCTTGAACGTGTCGAGCGAAAAGCTGGACTTCACGTCGATCACCGAAGGATGGTGCAGCAACTGGTCCTGCACGAAGCGCGAGAAGTGCGCCATATCCTCCACCTGCACGCGCAGCAGAAAATCCATGTCGCCCGTCATCGCGTGGCAGGCCACCACCTCCGGCCAGGTCTGCACCGCCGCACGAAACAGCTCGGCGTGCGTCACGCCTTCGCGCCCCGCCGCCGTCGGCCCGCGCTTTTCCAGCCGCACGTTCACGTAGGCGAGCAGGTCGAGCCCCAGCTTCTGCGCATCGAGCAGCGCCACGTAGCTGCGGATCACGCCGCTTTCCTCCAGCCGCCGGATGCGCCGCAAACACGGGCTGGGCGAGAGATTCACGCGCTCGGCGATCTCCTGGTTCGAGAGACGGCCATTCTCCTGAAGGATTGCCAGAATGCGCCTGTCGATCGCGTCCAATTCGATACTTGCCATTTTCTGCCTTCTCAACACTCATTTAAGGCAGTTTATAGCGTAGATCGATAGCAATGCGACCCAACTCGCAAGTTTTCTCCCAATACGGCGGACTACACTGTGCAGCACGAAATCTGATCTACATCAGCCAGGAGACAACCATGCAGGTCCCCAACTGGGAGAACCCCGTCGGCACCGACGGCTTCGAATTCATCGAATACACCGCGCCGGACCCCAAGGCGCTCGGCAAACTGTTCGAACGCATGGGTTTCACGGCCATCGCGCGCCATCGCCACAAGGACGTGACGCTCTATCGTCAGGGCGATATCAACTTCATCGTCAACGGCGAACCCGACTCGTTCGCCCAGCGCTTTGCGCGTTTGCACGGCCCGTCGATCTGCGCGATCGCCTTCCGCGTGCAGGACGCCGCCAAGGCCTACAAGCACGCGCTCGAACTTGGCGCGTGGGGCTTCGACAACAAGACCGGCCCGATGGAGCTGAACATTCCGGCCATCAAGGGCATTGGCGACTCGCTGATCTATTTCGTCGACCGCTGGCGCGGCAAGAACGGCGCGGCGCCGGGCAGCATTGGCGACATCAGCATCTATGACGTCGACTTCGAGCCGATCGCGGGCGCCGAGCAGAACCCGGTCGGCCACGGCCTCACCTATATCGACCACCTCACGCACAACGTCCATCGCGGCCGCATGAACGAATGGGCCGAGTTCTACGAGCGCCTCTTCAACTTCCGCGAAATCCGCTACTTCGACATCGAAGGCAAGGTCACCGGCGTGAAGTCGAAGGCGATGACCTCGCCCTGCGGCAAGATCCGCATCCCGATCAACGAGGAAGGCGGCGAGACGGCAGGCCAGATCCAGGAATATCTCGACGCCTATCACGGCGAAGGCATCCAGCACATCGCGCTCGGCACGAACGACATCTACCGCACCGTGGACGGCCTGCGCGCCAGCGAAATCGCGCTGCTCGACACGATCGACACGTACTACGAGCTCGTAAACCGCCGCATTCCGGGCCACGCCGAGCCGCTCGAAGAACTCAAGAAGCGCAAGATCCTGATCGACGGCATGCCCGAAGACTTGCTGCTGCAGATCTTCACGGAAAACCAGATCGGACCGATCTTCTTCGAGATCATCCAGCGCAAGGGCAACCAGGGCTTCGGCGAGGGCAACTTCAAGGCGCTGTTCGAATCGATCGAACTCGATCAGATCCGCCGGGGCGTGGTGCAGGACAAGGCATGACGCATTCGCATCAGTAATTTCGGCCAAAGCCAAACAAAAAGGGCGAAAGATCGCACGATCTTCGCCCTTTTTGACTTTTGAATCCGTCGCCGCACACCCCGGCGCCGGATTCGGGTGAATGGAATACTGCGCGGATCAGCGCGGCATCAGGATTTTCGTTCAGCCTTCGCGGCCGGCATGGCGTTCGTATCAGCCTTCATGCTCAGCGTGTACTGGGCGCATCGGGTCGTCGCATTCTCGCCGCTCTTTGTGCTGGCGTTCGAATGCAGCGGCGCGCTCATGGCAAAGAACGCAGCCGAGACCGTCAGGAAGGTCTGGATATGTCGATTATTCATGCTGGACTCCTTTTTTAGACTGCCTGTTGCAGTAGTGCCCCTTTTAATAACTGTTAACAGCCAGGGAAGCTGCGCGGTTCGCACAGGTGAGGGAGTTAGACAGGATATTCAAGTCCGGTTCCCAGGTAGTGCAAGTTTTACACGTTGTTACTCCTCTGAGGAATTCGATACATCCGTTATTACACAGGGGTTTCAGGCCGCTTGCGCGACAAGGCGCCGCGGGCCCGAAACATGCAGCGGAGTGCGGCGCTTCGCTCCGAGGCTCGAAGCGGCGGGTTTATCCGAGTGCTACTATCGAAAGAAAGAAGCCAATATGGCGACCCCGGCCAGAGCATTCACAAGATGCCGAGGCCCTGAAGTTCTGGCGATCCCACAACGGATTGGTTGGATGGAGGAAGACACATAATGAATGCCCCGCTAGACGCAGGTCAGCGCGCTTCGCTCGAAGCCGCACTCGCTTCCGTCACGCTCGACGATAAATACACCCTCGAACGCGGCCGCGCGTACATGAGCGGCATCCAGGCGCTGGTCCGCCTGCCGATGCTGCAGCAGGAGCGCGACAAGGCCGCCGGTCTCAATACCGCGGGGTTCATCTCAGGCTATCGCGGTTCGCCACTCGGCGGTCTCGATCAGTCCCTCTGGAAGGCGAAGCAGCACCTCGCCGCGCATCAGATCGTCTTTCAGCCAGGCGTGAACGAAGACCTCGCCGCGACCGCCGTGTGGGGCTCGCAGCAGGTGAACCTGTACCCGTCCGCGAAATACGACGGCGTGTTTTCGATGTGGTACGGCAAGGGCCCGGGCGTCGACCGCAGCGGCGATGTGTTCAAGCACGGCAACTCCGCCGGCTCGTCGCCGCACGGCGGTGTGCTCGTGCTCGCCGGCGACGACCATGCGGCCAAATCGTCCACGCTCGCGCACCAGTCGGAGCACGTCTTCAAGGCCTGCGGCCTGCCTGTGCTGTTCCCCTCGAACGTGCAGGAATATCTCGACTTCGGCCTGCATGGCTGGGCGATGAGCCGCTACTCGGGCCTCTGGGTCGCAATGAAATGCGTGACCGACGTGGTGGAATCGTCGGCGTCGGTCGAGCTCGATCCGCATCGCACGAACATCATCCTCCCCGAAGACTTCGCGATGCCCGAGGGCGGCCTTAACATCCGCTGGCCCGATCCTCCGCTCGTACAGGAAGCGCGTCTGCTCGACTACAAGTGGTACGCGGGCCTCGCCTATGTGCGCGCCAACAAGCTCGACCGCATCGAGATCGATTCGCCGCACGCGCGCTTCGGCATCATCACGGGCGGCAAGGCGTATCTGGATGTGCGCCAGGCGCTCACCGACCTCGGCCTCGACGACGAAACCTGCTCGCGCATCGGTATCCGGCTCTACAAGGTCGGCTGCGTGTGGCCGCTCGAAGCGCAGGGCGCGCACGCCTTCGCGCGCGGCCTCGAAGAGATTCTCGTGGTCGAGGAAAAGCGCCAGATTCTCGAATACGCGATCAAGGAAGAGCTGTACAACTGGCCCGACGCCCAGCGTCCGCGCGTGTACGGCAAGTTCGACGAAAAGGACGGTGCGGGTGGCGAATGGTCGGTGCCGATGGGCAACTGGCTCCTGCCCGCGCACTACGAGCTGTCGCCGGCGATCATCGCCAAAGCGATCTCCACGCGGCTCGACAAGTTCGAATTGCCCTCGGACGTGCGCGCGCGTATCGCGGCGCGCATGAGCGTGATCGAGGCCAAGGAAAAGGCGCTCGCGAAGCCGCGCGTCCAGGCGGAGCGCAAGCCGTGGTTCTGCTCGGGCTGCCCGCACAACACATCGACGAACGTGCCCGAGGGCTCGCGCGCGATGGCCGGCATCGGCTGCCACTACATGACGGTGTGGATGGACCGCGGTACGAGCACCTTCAGCCAGATGGGCGGCGAAGGCGTGGCGTGGGTCGGTCAGGCGCCTTTCACGAACGACAAGCACGTGTTCGCCAATCTGGGCGATGGCACCTACTTCCACTCGGGCCTGCTCGCCATCCGCGCCGCGATCGCCTCGAAGGCGAACATCACCTACAAGATCCTCTATAACGATGCGGTCGCGATGACGGGCGGCCAGCCGGTCGACGGCACGCTCACGGTGCCGCAGATCACGCATCAGGTCGCCGCCGAAGGTGCAGCAAAGATCGTGATCGTCACCGACGAACCCGAAAAGTACGAAGGCGAACCCGCCACGAAGCTCGCGCCGGGGGTGACGATCCACCACCGCGACCAGCTCGATGCGATCCAGCGCGAACTGCGCGAGGTTCCCGGCACGACGATCCTGATCTACGACCAGACCTGCGCCACCGAAAAGCGCCGCCGCCGCAAGCGCGGCACGTATCCGGACCCGGCGAAGCGCGTGGTCATCAACGAGGCCGTGTGCGAAGGCTGCGGCGATTGCTCGGTGCAGTCGAATTGCCTGAGCGTCGAGCCGCTCGATACGGAATACGGCACGAAGCGCCAGATCAACCAGTCCACCTGCAACAAGGACTTCTCGTGCCTGAAGGGCTTCTGCCCGAGCTTCGTGACGGTGGAAGGCGGCCAGCTGCGCAAGCCGAAGACGAGCAGCGTCGCGAACGAAGCGATGCCGACCGTCCCGACGCCCGACGTGCCCGCTATCGACCGCCCCTACGGCGTGCTCGTGACGGGCGTGGGCGGCACCGGCGTGGTGACGATTGGGGCGTTGCTCGGCATGGCCGCGCACCTCGAATCCAAGGGCGTGACCGTGCTCGACGTGACCGGCCTCGCGCAAAAGGGCGGCGCGGTGATGAGCCACGTGCAGATCGCCAACCGCCCCGGCGACATCCACGCGACGCGCATCGCCATGGGCGAGGCGAACCTCGTGATCGGCTGCGACGCCATCGTGACGGCCGGCGACGACTGCGTCTCGCGCATGCAGGAAGGCATGACGCACGTGGTGCTCAACAGCGCGCCCACGCCGACCGCCGAGTTCATCAAGAATCCGCAGTGGCAGTTCCCGGGCTCCAACACCGAAGCCGACGTGCGCGCCGCGGCGGGCACGGACCACGTCGCGACCGTCGATGCGAACCGCTACGCGCTCGCGCTGCTCGGTGACGCGATCTACACGAACCCGTTCGTGCTCGGCTACGCGTGGCAAAAGGGCTGGCTGCCGCTCACGCACGAGTCGCTCGTGCGCGCGATCGAGTTGAACGCGGTGCAGGTCGAGAAGAATCTCGCGGCGTTCGAATGGGGCCGCCGCGTGGCGCACGATCGCGCCGCCGTGGATCAGCTCGTGAAGAAGCCGATGGCCGAGCAGAACGCCGAAGCGGCCGGCGCGAAGATCGTCTCGCTGCACACGCCAAAGGCGCTCGACACGCTCATCGAAAAGCGCGCGCAGTATCTCGCCGCGTATCAGAGCGCGGCATACGCGCGGCGCTATCGCGCGTTCGTCGAAAGCGTGCGCGAGGCCGAAGCGAAGCTCGAGCACGTCGACGGCCAGTCTCCGCTCACCGAGGCTGTAGCGAAGAACCTGCACAAGCTGATGGCGTACAAGGACGAGTACGAAGTCGCGCGCCTCTACGCGGACCCGGCGTTCATCGAGAAGATCAAGGCGAGCTTCGAAGGCGACTGGAAGGTGAATTTCCATCTCGCGCCGCCCTCGCTCGCGAAGCATGACGACAAAGGCCAGCTCGTGAAGAAGCAGTATGGCCCGCGCATGCTCACGGCCATGCGCGTGCTCGCGAAGTTCAGGTTCCTGCGCGGCACGGCGCTCGACCCATTCGGCCGCACTGAGGAACGCCGTCACGAACGCGCATTGATCGGCGAGTACGAAACGCTGATGCGCGAAGTGATCGGCGGTCTGAGCGAGGCGAATCTGCCGCTCGCGCTGGAACTCGCGAACCTGCCCGACGCGATTCGCGGTTACGGCCATATCAAGGAGAACAACCTCAAGGCCGCGCGCGCGAAGTGGGCCACGTTGCTCGCGAAATGGCGCTCGCCGGAAAACGGCGCGGCGCGGCACGCGGCTTGACGCTCACCTGATTCGAGGCGGTAAAAGCAAAGGGCGCTCCGTGCAATACGGAGCGCCCTTTTCACATCAGGCGATTCACGCCAAAGCGATTTACTTCGCTGCAGCCTTCGCCACGCTCGCGTTCGCCGAAGCCACCGCCGTCATGTTGATGATGCGTCGCACGGTGGCCGCCGGCGTGAGGATGTGCACCGGCTTCGACGCGCCCAGCAGGAACGGGCCGACCGTCACGCCTTCGCCGCCGATCACCTTCAGCAGGTTGTAGGCGATGTTGGCCGCTTCCACGTTCGGCATGATCAGCAGGTTCGCTTCGCCCGTGAGCGTCGTGCCCGGGAACGACTGCTTGCGGATCAGCTCGGAGAGCGCCGCGTCGCCGTGCATTTCGCCGTCCACTTCGAGCTGCGGATCGCGCGCGGCGATCAGCTCGCGTGCGGCCTGCATGCGCTGCGCGGTCGACGAACGCACGCTGCCGAAGTTCGACGACGAAAGCAGCGCGACCTTCGGCGTGATGCCGAACTTCTCGATTTCGCGCGCGGCGAGGATCGTCATGTCGGCGAGCTGCTCGGCGCTCGGCACTTCGTTCACGTAGGTGTCGCTGATGAAGATGTTGCGGCCCGGCAGCATCAGCAGGTTCATCGCGGCGTAGTTCTCGGCTTCCTTCGCCTTGCCGAACACCTGATCGATGAACTTGAGGTGATAGTCGAAGCTGTTGAGCAGGCCGCAGACCATGCCGTCGGCGTCGCCGAGGTGCACGAGAATCGCGCCGATCAGCGTGTTGAACTTGCGCACCGAAGCCTTCGCTACTTCAGGCGTGATGCCCTGACGCGCACCGAGTTCGTGGTACGCCTGCCAGCTCTTCTGGAAGCGCGGATCGTCTTCGGGATCGACGATCTCGAAGTCGGCGCCCGGACGCAGCTTCGAGCCCATCTTCTTCAGGCGCATTTCCACGACCGACGGACGGCCCACGATGATGGGCCTGGCGATCTTCTCGTTGAGCACGAACTGCGCGGCACGCAGCACGCGCTCGTCCTCACCTTCGGCGAACACGATGCGCGCGCAGTTGGCCTTCGCCGCCGCGAACACCGGACGCATCACCATGCCCGAGCGATACACGGTCGCGCCCAGTTGCTCGCGGTAGGCTTCCATGTCCTGGATCGGGCGCGTGGCCACGCCCGAATCCATCGCGGCCTGCGCCACGGCCGGCGCGATCTTGATGATGAGGCGCGGGTCGAAAGGCTTCGGAATCAGGTATTCCGGGCCGAACTCGAGCGTGTGGCCTTCATAGGCCTTCGCCACTTCGTCGCCCTGATCGGTTTCCTCGGCGAGTTCCGCGATCGCGCGCACGCACGCGAGCTTCATCTCTTCGGTGATGGTCGTCGCGCCCACGTCCAGCGCGCCACGGAAGATGAACGGGAAGCACAGCACGTTGTTGACCTGGTTCGGATAGTCCGAACGGCCCGTGGCGATGATCGCGTCCGGGCGCACCTTCTTCGCGTCTTCCGGGCGAATTTCCGGCTCCGGGTTCGCGAGTGCGAGGATCAGCGGTTTGTCGCCCATCTCCTTGACCATCTCGGGCTTGAGCACGCCTGCGCTCGAGCAGCCGAGGAACACGTCGGCGGCCTTGATTGCGTCGCCGAGCGTGCGCGCTTCGGTGTTGGCGGCGTAACGCGCCTTCGACGGATCGAGATTGCCGCGGCCTTCGTAGATCACACCCTTCGAGTCGGTGACGAGAATGTTCTCTTTCTTCAGACCGAGATTCACGAGCAGGTCCAGACACGCGATCGCCGCTGCGCCCGCGCCCGAGCACACGAGCTTCACTTCATCGAGTTTCTTCTCGACCACTTTCAGGCCGTTGAGAATCGCCGCCGAAGCGATGATGGCCGTGCCGTGCTGATCATCGTGGAAGACCGGTATCTTCATGCGCTCGCGCAGCTTCTTCTCGATGTAGAAGCACTCGGGCGCCTTGATGTCTTCGAGGTTGATGCCGCCGAGCGTGGGCTCGAGCATCGCGATGGCTTCGACGAGCTTGTCCGGGTCGGTTTCGTCGAGTTCGATGTCGAACACGTCGATGCCGGCGAACTTCTTGAAAAGGCAGCCCTTGCCTTCCATCACCGGCTTGGCCGCGAGCGGGCCGATATTGCCGAGGCCGAGCACGGCCGTGCCGTTCGTCACGACGCCGACGAGGTTGGCGCGCGAGGTGTATTTCTGCGCATCGAGCGGTTCTTCGTGAATCGCCATGCACGCGGCCGCAACGCCGGGCGAATAAGCAAGCGAAAGATCGAGCTGGTTCGAGAGCGGTTTGGTCGGTGTGACCGAGATCTTGCCTGGCCTCGGATTCTGGTGATACGCGAGCGCGCTTTGCTTCAGTTGTTCATCCATTTTCAGGCCTGCCTGGACGTGAGAGGTGAGAGACGTGAGAGAGAATCTTTTATGGTCGTAGGCCCGCCGGCCCGCACGGCACGAGCGTTCCAGCAGGGCCGAATAGTGTACACCTGGCGCCGTTCGCGTCCACGTGGGTCAAAGACTGATACCGGGAATTCGCGCGGCCGATATTGCGGGATACTTCCGCGCTTTTGTCTTACGGTTGCGCGCTGCTCATTCGAGCATGGCGCCGCGGCGTTCGGGAATCAGGAAGAGGGTGGCGAGGATGTCGAGCACGTAGATGGCGGCGAGCATGCCGAGCGCCGCCGTGAAGGAATAGCGCGCGGCCAGCGCGCCCACGGCGAGCGGCCCGAAGCCGCCTACGGCGCGGCCGATGTTGAACAGCACGTTTTGCGCGGTGGCGCGTGCGGCGGTCGGATACAACTCGGAGATGAGCGCGCCATAGCCGCCGATCATGCCGTTGACGAACACGCCCATTGCTGCGCCGCCGATCAGCAGCGCGAACGGCGTGGAAAGCTGCGCATAGACGAATACCATGACCACGGCGCCCGCCTGATAGAACAGGAACGCGGGCCGGCGCCCGAACCGGTCGGCGGCGATGCCGAAAAGCCAGATGCCGAGCGCCATGCCGGCAACCGTCGCGGCGGTCCACAACCCCGACTTCGTGAGCGAATAGCCGAAAGACTTCGAAAGGTACGCGGGCAACCAGATCATGAGCCCGTAGTAGCCGAAGTTCTGCACCGAACAGAGCACGGCTACCCCGAGGCTCGCGCGCGCGGTGCGCGCATCGGCCACGAGCATGCGCAGGGCGCGGGGGCGCTCGGCCCTGGCGGCAGCGGCCATGCGCTGCGCATGTGCGATGAAAAGCTCGGCTCCTCCACGCGCCGCCGCACCACGAACGAGACGACCGCCGGCAGCAGCCCGATGGCGAACATGCCGCGCCAGCCGATCAGCGGGAGCAGCAGCGGCGTGAGCAGCGCCGCGGCAAGCACGCCCAGCTGCCAGCCGAGCCCGACATACGACGACGCCCGCGCGCGCAGTTGCGCGGGCCATGCCTCGGCGACGAGCGCCATGCCAATGCCGAACTCGCCACCCAGCCCGATGCCCGCGATCGTGCGGTAGACGAGCAAGTCGCCGTAGCCGCGCGCCAGCGCGCACATGCCGGTGAAGACGGCGAACAGCAGAATGGTCCACGTGAGCACGCGCACGCGGCCGTAGCGGTCGCTCAACAGCCCGAACACGATACCGCCCATCACCGCGCCGACGAGCGTCCAGGTGACGAGCGCGCCCGCCTGCGCGCCGGACAGATGCAAATCGACGCTGATCGCCGGCAGCATGAAGCCGAGCATCAGCAGATCGAAGCCGTCCATGGCGTAGCCGAGCACGGCGGCGACCAGCGCACGCAGGGCGTGGCTGCGCGTGGCGGCGGCAGGGTTGGTAGAAACGGCGGTCATGTGGGCAATCCTGAGAAACGTACGTGCACGGGGAGCGCAAACCGGCGTGAGTGTAAAGGCGTGGCCGGGCCGTCACAACCGCGACGCCAGGCGCACATAGCACAGCGCCGCCGGCGTTCGCGCCCCACATCGCTGCCGGCGCTTGCCCGCGCGACTCGTCGGCAGTCGTCAAGTCGGGTAAAATACCGGCCTACGCGCGCAAGAGAAGCCGTCCGGACCGGGCGAGTCGCCTTGACCCCATGCAGTGAAAAAGGTCAGGCGATCCACGCCCCCGGGCCGCGCACCGCAGACGCCGAAGCCACGCTTCGCGCCCGCCGTGCCAGCGCCACCGGGCCACGCGCCCACCCTCCTCTCGCACTCATATCCAAGGATTCGCCCATGACAGGCTACGATCGCCAGACGATCTCGGACGCAACCGCGAAAATGCTGCTCGAAGTGAAGGCCGTGCACTTCAACGCCGAAAAGCCCTTCATCTTCACTTCCGGCTGGGCGAGCCCGGTCTACATCGACTGCCGCAAGCTGATCTCGTATCCGCGCGTGCGCCGCGGCCTGATGGAAATGGCCGAAGCCACGATCCTGCGCGACGTCGGCTACGAACAGATCGACGCCGTGGCCGGCGGCGAAACTGCGGGCATTCCGTTCGCGGCCTGGCTCTCCGACCGCCTGATGGTGCCCATGCAGTACGTGCGCAAGAAGCCGAAGGGTTTCGGCCGCAACGCGCAGATCGAGGGTCTGCTCACCGAAGGCCAGCGCGTGCTGCTCGTCGAAGACCTGACCACCGACAGCCGCAGCAAGATCAACTTCATCAACGCGCTGCGCACGGCCGGCGCGCAGGTGAACCACTGCTTCGTGCTGTTCCACTACAACATCTTCAAGGAAAGCGTCTCGGTCCTGAAGGACATCGACGTCGACCTGCACGCGCTCGCCACGTGGTGGGACGTGCTGCGCGTCGCCAAGGAGTCGGGCTACTTCGAAACGAAGACGCTCGACGAAGTCGAGAAATTCCTGCACGCACCGGCCGAGTGGTCGGCTGCGCACGGCGGCGCGACGTCGGCGCCGCAGTAAGCGCTCGAATCGCGCTCGCACAAGCGTGAGCGCGTGGCAAAAGGGCCATCTGCCTCTGGGCAGATGGCCTTTTTTCTGGCTGGTGCAGCGGTGTAATGCGAACGTCGAGCGGGGGTCGCGCGGCAGGATCAATGCGCCGTTTCTGCCTCGCCGCCCGCTTCGGGCACATTGGGCGCGTACGAGGAGAGATTGAGCAAGCCATTGCTCTGTGCGTACTGGAACAGTTCGGAGTCTCGATCGAGTCCGAGCTTGCGCATCGCCGTGTTCTTTTGAGTACTAATAGTCTTAATACTGCGGTTCAGCTTCTCGGATATTTCTTTAATCGTCATGCCCGAAACAAAGAGTCGCACGACCTCGAGTTCTCGCTTTGAGAGAATCACTTCATCGGTTTTCCCGCCGCTGTTGATGCGCAGTTGATCGAGCGCGGTCTTGACCTGTGGGCTCATGTATTCGAGATTGCGGCTCACATGCTGCACCGCGAGGCCGATGTGGCTCAGGTCGTCGGATTTGTGCACCACCGCGAACACGCCGAGTTCACCGAGGCGTTTGAGCAGCGCGGGATTTTCGAGCATCGTGAGGACGACGATGGGAACGTTCGGGAAGTTGCGCCGCAGGTAGCCGATGAGCGGCAAACCGTCGCCGTACTGGCCGCCCGGCATGGCAAGGTCGGTCACCAGCACGTCGCAGGGACCGGCTTGCAACGCCTTGACGAGTTCGGTGGACTGACGGGCGCGCCCTACGACCTTGATGCCGGGAAAGTTGAGCAGTGCATGTTCCGCACCAAACAAGATCACCGGATGATCGTCGGCGACTACGACCCTGATTGGTTGCTGCATTAGCCCTCCGTGTAGGCAAACCTGCTTGTTGCTTTGGCGCTCGGCCAGTCCACATTTCGCTTGTTGTTCCGGCGTCCGACAGCTCCACGTGCCTAAGCGGGAGAATATACGACTATAACGAAATCCTCCCGCGCACCTGGTACGCGCGCAAGCGAAAGCTCGCTCGCTTATACCGCTATATTGGATCAGATTCGGACCATCGAACAATTCAAATGTTTCCTTCAGAAAAACGTGGCCGGAATTTCACAAACATGCAGGAGAGCTCGCTGATGCGTACTCCATATGACTTTCAGCCAGGTTGCGCGCGCCGTGCGCGCCTATGCGCGTGGCTCGCGATGGCGAGCGTTGTGGCGACAGCCAATTTAGCCTATGCAGGCGAAACATTCACAGTATCGAGCGCCGATTTCAGCGACGGCGGAAAAATCGGCCCGCGCCAGGTCTTCAACGATGCGGGCTGCAACGGACCCAACGAGTCACCCAGTTTGACCTGGCGCAATGCTCCCGCAGCCACACGGAGCTTTGCCATCACGATCTTCGATCGCGACGCGCCAGGACGCGGCTGGTGGCACTGGGCCGTCGCGAATATTCCGGCGCGCGTAACGAGCCTGCCGGAGAACGCCAGCGCCACGGGCGCGTTGCGCAAGCTTGGTGCGATCGAGGCGCGCAACGATTTCAACATCGACGGCTATGGTGGACCGTGCCCGCCGCCGGGCAATCCCCACCGCTACGTCGTCACCGTCTATGCGCTGAACGTCGAAGCGCTGCCGCTCGCACAAGGCCGCCCGGCAGCGCTGTTCGATCGCGAGATCAGTGGCTCGACGCTCGGAAGCGCACAAATCACCGTCACGTACGGCCGCTGAGCGGGGGCGGTTGCGCGCGGCGAGCGTCTGAGCGCTTACGGGTAAGCCCCGATTTTTTCCGGACGCGTTCACACGCGCGTCCGCATGACGTCTTAAAATACCGTTCCAGCATCGCCCTGGGTGATGGCACCCCCAATCCCCGCGTTCAGAGAGACTGAGATGAGCACGAAAGTTTTTGTCGACGGACAGGAAGGCACGACCGGCCTGAAGATTTTTGAATACCTGTCGCCGCGCGCCGACGTCGAGATCCTGCGTATCGACGATGCGAAGCGCAAGGATGTCGAAGAACGCCGCCGTCTCATCAACGCTTCGGACGTGACGTTCCTGTGCCTGCCCGACGTCGCCTCGCGCGAGTCGGCCTCGCTCGTCGAAAACGATCGCACCGTGCTGATCGACGCGAGCACGGCGTTCCGCACCCAGGCCGACTGGGCCTACGGCCTGCCCGAGCTGACCAAAGCCCAACGCGACAAGGTGCGCAAATCGAAGCGCATCGCCGTGCCCGGTTGCCACGCTTCGGCGTTCATTCTCGCCATGCGTCCGCTCGTCGAAGCCGGCCTCGTTGCGCCGGATTTCGCCGCGCACAGCTACTCGCTCACCGGCTACAGCGGCGGCGGCAAGAAGATGATTGCGGAGTACGAAGCAGGCGGCAACGCGAAGCTCGCGAGCCCGCGCCCGTACGCGCTCGGCCTCACGCACAAGCATTTGCCGGAAATGGCGGTGCACGGCGGCCTGAAGTCGGCACCGGTGTTCACGCCGATCGTCGGGCCGTTCTACAAGGGCCTCTCGGTCACCACCTATTTTTCGCCGAAGCAGCTCACGCGCGGCGCCAAGCCGCAGGACGTGCAGGCGCTGTTCGCCGAGTACTACGCAGGCGAGCCGTTCGTGCGCGTGGCGCCGTTCAACGCCGATGAGAACCTCGACGCCGGCATGTTCGACGTTCAGGCGAACAACGACACGAACCGTGTCGACCTGTTCGTGTTCGGCAACGACGAGCAATTCGTCACCGTTGCCCGCCTCGACAACCTGGGCAAGGGCGCTTCGGGCGCAGCGATCCAGTGCATGAATCTCGCAATTGGCGCGGCTGAAAATACCGGCCTGCATGCCTGAAGCAGCGGGACTCGCAGCGCAAACAAAAAACCGGCTCGCTGAGCCGGTTTTTTTTGCCCCACGCCCTCGTCTTGCGCCAAGGCAAAACCTGCAGACGAAAAAAAGCCCGCCAATGGTTGGCGGGCTGAATCCATATCAGAGGAGACATGGAGGAGACAAGAAGCAGTATATCGACTAGCGTGATGCGATGCAACATGTAAAGTAGTGCGCACCCTGAATGTTGCTTCAAAACAACACAGCCATCATTGTCCTGTCATCGACAAAATAAACATCAGCTGATCGAGCCCCACCGGCCGCACCAGATGCACGTCGAAGCCCGCCGCAAGCGCCTCGTCGCGGTGGCGCGATTCGCCCCAGCCGGCGAGCGCGATCATCAGCGGTACGCGCTCGCCGCTGATCGCGCGCAAAGCCCGCACGATCGCGCCGGGCTCGTCCTGCGCGAGCGAAAGCGCCACGATCGCCACGTCGGGCGCGCCGCGCGCAGCCAGGTCGAGCGCCTCGTCGAGCGTGCGTGCCACAGATACGCCGTAGCCGAGATCGGTCAGCAAGGTGCTGAGCCCGCCCAGCGACTTCTCGTCGTTATCGGCGATCAGGATGCGCGTCTCCATCCGCCGTTCTCCTACCCTGAAAATGGCCTCGCAGCCGCATCTCCCGCTGGATCCGGTGCGTGCCCTGTCGTCGTCATCGGTTCCCCGTCCCCACATCGCGGGCGGCGCCGTCAAACCGGTCGCCATCCATCGAGATGCGTCACATTGTGCTCAGCCGCACGCCGGGTCTTTGTGCGTCACCGCGCGGTCGTCTGAAGATTTTGATCGCAAACCACCCCCGGACGTTCGCCGCGCCTCATTGCGCCCTTCATTTCAAGCAGACTCGTTAGCCGCGGCCCGCGCGCCGCGCGGCCACCTTGCCGAGCACGGCGAAATCGGCGTCGCCGTCGCCGTGCGCCACGGCTTCGAGCAGGCTGTCGCGCAGCACGCTCGCGAGCGGCATCGGCGTTGCGGTGGCGTCGGCCGCGGCCAGCGCGAGCCGCACGTCCTTCAGGCCGAGGCGCGCCTTGAAGAGTGCGGGCTCGTAGCGCCGCTGGGCGATCATGCCGCCGTAGCCCGCATACACCGGGCCCGGGAACGGGCCGCCCGTCACGACGTCGAGGAAGTCGCGCATGGCGACGCCGTAGCCGTCGAGCAGCGCCGCGGCCTCCCCGAGCGACTCGACTGCCGCAGCCAGCATGAAGTTCGCGGCGAGTTTCATCACGTTCGCCTGCTGCGGCACAGCACCCACGCGCCACGTTTTCTGGCCGATCACGTCGAACAGCGGCTGCACGCGGTCGATCGCCTCGGTCGCGCCTGCCGCCATGATCGTGAGCTTCGCCGCCTGCGCGGCGTCCGGGCGCCCGAGCACCGGCGCCGCCACGTAGTGCAGGCCACGCCCGGCATGGGCCTGTGCTAGCGCTTCGGCCAGTGCGACAGAGATGGTCGCCATGTTCACGTGCACGAGCCCTTGTGGCGCATGGTCGAGCAGCGTCGCGTCGATGACCTCGCGTAGCGCGGCGTCGTCGGCGAGCATCGAGAACACGGCGTCGCCGGCGAAGGCCTCGCCCGGCGTGCCGACGATGCGCGCGCCCGCGTCGGCAAGCGCCTGCGCCTTCGCGGCCGTGCGGTTCCACACGCGCACCGTGTGGCCCGCCTTCAGCAGATTGCCGACCATCGCACCGCCCATTTCGCCAAGACCGATAAATCCGATGTCCATCGCCTGCTCCTTCCATGAAAAACGAGGGGAAACCCGGAGGAAAGGTGCAGTACAGCACAAGACGGGCCACGCTGCAGGCGGACCCTCACGCCGCGCGAACGCACGCGCGCTGTGGCAGGCGGTGCGATACTGCTTGGCATGGTCACCGCCACCTTCCGTTTTTACGAGGAGCTGAACGACTTTCTTGCGCGGCCGCTGCGCCGGCGTGCGTTCAGTTGCGCCTGCGCGCGCAACGCGACGGCGAAACACATGATCGAAGCGCTCGGCGTGCCGCACACGGAGGTCGAACTGATCCTCGTGAACGGCGAATCGGTGGGTTTCGACCATGCGCTCGCGGACGGCGACCGCGTGGCCGTCTACCCGAAGTTCGAGGCGCTGGACATCCGGCCGCTGCTGCGCGTGCGCGACGCGCCGCTGCGCGAACTGCGCTTCGTCGCCGACGCGCATCTGGGCGGCCTCGCGCAACTGCTGCGGCTGGCCGGTTTCGATACGCTCTACGATAACCACTTCCCCGACGACGAGATCGAGGCGCTCGCCGCCGCCGAACACCGCATCGTCCTCACGCGCGACCGCGAGCTGCTCAAGCGGCGCAGCATCACGCACGGCTGCTACGTGCGCGCGCTCAAGCCGCGCGCCCAGGTCCACGAGATTTTCGAGCGGCTCGACCTCGCCGCGAGCGCGCGGCCGTTCCGCCTCTGCCTCATGTGCAACTCGCCGCTGCGGCCGATCGAGCGAGCCGCGGTGCGCGAGCGCGTGCCCGCCGGCGTCTACGACCGGCAGACGCGCTTCGTGACCTGCGACGTCTGCCGGCGGGTGTTCTGGGAAGGCTCGCACTGGCAGCGCATGCGCACGCTGATCGACGGCCTCACGCGCCCCGTGAACGAGGCGCACGCGGCACATGACCGGCTCGAGCGCCACAACGGCCATGAGGGACCGGATCGCGGTGGCGACGCGTAGTGGTATTCACGGGTACTCGATGCGGCTGAATGGCGCTCACGAGACCAGTCGCCGCGATGGACGCACGCGGGCGTTTGCGTACAATGCGCGCCACCGCCCAACACCGGAGCACGACATATGGCCATGAAGAAAACCGACCTTGAGAAGAACAAGGCGCTGAAACTGATGCAAGCGACGCACAAGAGCGGGCCCGACCGCTTCGGCAAGGGTGCGGCGCAACCGGCGCTGGACCGCCGCGAACAGCGCAAGCTGGACCAGGCGCAAGGGCTCGTGCCCTTCGCGTGCAAGCTCAACGCCGATCTCGTCGAGAAGCTGAAGGCGCGCGCCGAGGGTCATCCCGGCGGCGTGAACGGCCTGCTGACGGAATTGCTGGAGGCCGGGCTCGCACGCGAAGCGTCCTGAGTTCGCACCCGCGGCGAACGCGCAAAAAAAAGCCAGAGCAGTTGCTCTGGCTTTTTTACGACTGAAGGGCGCTTTAGTTTGCCTGGCCCTTGTCTGCCGTACCGGCGGCCGATGCGCCTTCCGACACAGCGGCACGCTTGCCGTGGTGCTTGAGTTGCTTGTGCTGCTTCTTGGCCTTTGCGGGCGCGCTGGCTGCCGGTGCGGTCGCAGCGGGAGCCGAAGCGTCTTGTGCGAATGCCGAAGCCGTGACCAGTGCGAACGATGCTGCGATGAGCGAGGCGAGAATCTTTTTCATCTGTTGTTCCCCAAAACCTGACAAATAATGACCGGCACGTTGTGAATTAGAACAGCGTGAAACCGCAAAACGATCCGCTTGCCGATCTGGGCGGGCGTTTCGCGCGAAGCAGTATTACGCAGCGTAGGGCGTTTGTCATCCGCTAATGGCCGGGTGTATTTTCCGGGAGACAATTCCCTTTCAATTCGGATACGATCGGCCTTTACGCGTCCGTTTTCCGGATGTTCGTTGTTTTTTCACGTAATACGCTGAATTGGCCTGCTCCAAGTGAATTCGGGCCACATTGACAGTTCCCCGCGAAAAGAGATCTCCGCTTGCAATCCGCCTCCCGCCGCCACCTGCGCGCCAATCTCCTGATGCTGACCGCCGCCCTGATCTGGGGCTCGGCGTTCGTCGCCCAGCGCCTGAGCCTCGACGCCATCGGCCCGTTCCTGTTCACCGGCCTGCGCTTCCTGCTGGGCGCCGGCGTCGTTTCGGTCTTTCTGCTCGCACGCCGCCGCACCAGCGGGCGCGGCGCTGCGGAACGCGGCAACACGGCGGCGCCGGCGCTGTTCAACGGCGCGCTGCTGCGCTCGGGCACCGTGCTCGGCCTCGTGCTGGCCGTCGCCATCTCGCTTCAGCAGATCGGACTCGGCTACACGAAGATCGCCAACGCCGGCTTCATCAGTTCGCTCTATGTCGTGATCGTGCCGATGCTCGGCGTGCTGCTGCGCCACCGCACCGGCGTCGGCACATGGCTCGGCGCCGCGCTCGCCGCGGTTGGGCTCTACTTCCTCAGCATCAACGAGCACTTCTCCGTGATGTACGGCGACTGGTACCAGCTCGGCTGCGCGCTCGTGATCTCGATCCAGGTCATGCTCGTGGGCCACTACGCGCCGCGCCACGATCCGCTCGCGCTTTCGATCGTGCAGTTCGTCGCCTGCGGCGTGGTGTGCCTCGCGATCGGGCTCGCGTGCGAACCGCTGCGCGCGGCCGACATCGTGCGCGCCGCGCCCACCATCCTCTATGGCGGCGCGCTTTCGGTGGGCATCGGTTATACGCTGCAGGTCGTCGCGCAGCGCGACGCCGCGCCCGCGCACGCCGCCGTGATCTTCAGCATGGAAGGCGTGTTCGCCGCGCTCGCGGGCTGGGCCGCACTCGGCGAAACGCTCACGCCGCGCGCACTCGCCGGCTGCGCGCTCATGCTCGCCGGCCTGCTCGCCTGCCAGCTCCTGCCGGCCTGGCAAGCGCGCATGCTCGCGAAGCAGCGCGCCGCTGCGCAACCTGCCGAAACGGCGTAAAAACGCGCCATGATTTTCTGGCGTTGATCTCGCGCTCCGCACTATTTCGACAAATGGCGTCGCTTTCGAGTGGCGCCATTTTTTTCGTGTGGATAACGCGTAATTGCGTCGCGCCGAACCAGGTTATCCACGCCCACCTCTGGACAACCTGGGGACGACCTGGCGAACGACCTGTGGACCACTTCTTGATAACCACGCGCCTGGCGTTGCGGCCTGAAAAGTTATCCCAGCAGCTCGCAACGCGTACAAGCTTTGTCCGCATGGCTATCCGTTTTGCATCGGTATGAGCCGACAGGCAATTTTCGTGTTGTCCACAGTTAATGCCAGGACTTGTTAACTGCTACTACTTATAAATATAAATACTGAAAAGACTATGGCGATATACGCGACGCTCGCTGCGCTCGCGTGCTGCGCATTCGCGCAAAGTCATTCCACGCTGTGTTCAAGTGTCCCACGCATGCGCAATGAAAAAAGGCGTGCCCCGAGGAGGCACGCCCTTGCTGAATGCATCGCGTGAGGAACACCTTGGGGCTAAACGCCCGCCATCATCCGCTCGATCGTCGGCTCGAGGTCGAGCAAACCGATGGTCGCGGGCTTGGCCTCGACGACGCCAAAGCATTCCGTGCGCTGTGGCGCCGGATCGACGAGGAAATTGCGCGCGTAATGCCCGCAACGCGCAGGCGGCAGAAGCCGCTCGGGCGGGATCACCTCGAACGCCGTCCCCACGGCGATGAAGAGATCGTCCGGCGTCATGTCGCTCTGAATGCGCCAGAGCGTCTCGTACTCGGGCGCGGCCTCGTTGAAAAACACTACACCGGGCTTCACGCCCTCCACCTGCCCGCAGGACGGACAGGCCGCTTGCGGATCGAGCGCGCGGCCGGACACGGGAAACCGATAGTCGCAATCGGTGCACAGCAGCGAAATCATGTCGCCGTGCAGATGCGTCACCTGGCGCGCGCCGGCCTGTTCGAGCATGTCGTCGATGTTCTGCGTGACGAGATGCACGCGCTCCGTGCCCCAGGCGTCCTGCCACTTCGCGAGCCGTTCGTGGGCGGCGTTCGGGCGCGCGTCGCCGCATTCGGCGATGCGCTGGTTGTAGAAACGGAACACCGCGGGCCGGTTGCGGCGCCACGTGAGGTAATTGCAGACCTCGTCGATGCTCGCATGGGACCAGATGCCGTCGCCGGTGCGGAACGTCGAAATGCCGCTTTCCGCAGACAGTCCCGCACCGGAAAACACGAACAGGCGGGGGAGTCTGCCGGACTGCCCCGGTTGCCGGGATTGCGCCACGTTTGCCACTTTCGCCTCCTTGATCGAACGGCGACATTATGACCGTCCAGCGGCGTTTCGGCAGAGGTTCGCCATGGCGGACAGGCGCATGGTCCCGACGAGCGCGCTGTGCGCCCCCAGAACCGGCGCAGGGCGTCTGATCACCCCTGACCACGCGCCGGGTCGCGGCAGCCGCTTGAGAGGCCTCTCAACGCCTTCTGCCGCGATCGGCCAATAAAAAAGGGATGCCGCTATGGCATCCCTTTTTTCAACAGGCGCGATCAGTGCGCGAACAACCTCACTCCACCGTCACCGACTTCGCGAGGTTACGCGGCTTGTCCACATCGGTGCCGCGCACGCACGCCGTGTGATACGCGAGCAGTTGCAGCGGCACGACGTGCAGGATCGGTGACAGCAGCCCGTAGTGCTCCGGCATGCGGATCACGTGGATGCCGTCTTCGCTCGTGATGTGCGTATCGGCGTCGGCGAACACGTACAGCTGGCCGCCGCGAGCACGCACTTCCTGCATGTTCGACTTGAGCTTCTCGAGCAGCGCGTCGTTGGGCGCCACGGTCACCACGGGCATCGCCTCGGTCACGAGCGCAAGCGGCCCGTGCTTGAGCTCGCCGGCCGGATACGCCTCGGCGTGGATGTACGAGATTTCCTTGAGCTTGAGCGCGCCTTCGAGCGCGATCGGGTAATGCAGCCCGCGCCCGAGGAACAACGCGTTTTCCTTGCGCGCGAATTCTTCGGACCACGCGATGATCTGCGGCTCCAGCGCGAGCACGCCGTTGAGCGCGGCCGGCAGATGGCGCAGCAGTTTCAGGTGCGCGCTTTCCTGTTCGGCATTCACATGGCCGCGCAGCTTGCCGAGCGTGACGGCGAGAATGAAGAGGCCGACGAGCTGCGTGGTGAACGCCTTCGTCGACGCAACGCCGATCTCGCGCCCTGCGTGCGTGAGGAACTTGAGCGCGGTGAGTCGCACCATCGCGCTCGTCGCCACGTTGCAAACCGCGAGCGTGTGCGCCATGCCGAGCGACTGCGCGTGCTTGAGCGCGGCGAGCGTGTCCGCGGTTTCGCCCGACTGCGAGATCGTCACGACGAGCGCGCGCGGATTCGGCACCGACTCGCGATAGCGGTATTCGCTCGCGATCTCGACATCGGTGCGGATCTTCGCGATCGACTCGAGCCAGTACTTCGCCGTGAGGCCCGCGTAATAGCTCGTGCCGCACGCGAGAATCAGAATGCTGTCGATGCCCTTGAACACCTCGCCCGCGTTCTCGCCGAAGAGTTCGGGCGTGAAGGCGTCGGTGGCGGGAATGGTGTCGGAGATCGCACGCGGCTGCTCGAAGATTTCCTTCTGCATGTAGTGGCGATACGGGCCGAGATCGACCGCGCCGCCATACGCGCCATAGGCCTGCACGTCGCGCACTTCGCGCGTCACGATATTGCCCGCGCGATCGGCGATGCGCACGCCTTCCAGCGTGATCTCGCACACATCGCCCTCTTCCAGATAGCTGATGTGCTCGGCGCTGCCCGCGATGGCGAGCCCGTCCGACGCGATGAAATTCTCGCCCTTGCCATAGCCCACCACGAGCGGCGACCCGGCGCGCGCGCCGACCACCGTATGCGGCTGGCTCTTGTGCACCACGCCGATCGCATACGCGCCCGCGAGTTGCTGCACGGCCGCGCGCACGGCAGCGAACAGGTCGCCCTGATACAGGCTGTGGATCAGATGCGCGATGACTTCGGTGTCGGTCTGCGAAACGAATTCGTAGCCCTTCGCGCGCAGCATTTCGCGCAGCGACTCGTAGTTCTCGATGATGCCGTTGTGCACGATCGCGAGCGTGTCGCGCGAGAAGATCGGGTGCGCATTGTTCACCGTGGGCGCACCGTGGGTGGCCCAGCGCGTGTGCGCGATACCGGTCACGCCTTCGAAGTGCGACTCGCGCACCTGCTCGTCGAGCTCGGCCACGCGCGCCACGCTGCGCACGCGCTGCGGGCCGTCGGCCGTCACGACGGCCACGCCGCACGAGTCGTAGCCGCGATATTCGAGCCGCCGCAGTCCTTCGATCAGGACGGGAACGATGTTACGAAGCGCAACCGCGCCGACGATGCCGCACATGGATTCGATCCTTTGCAATGAGAGGCGTGGGCGCCGCGCGTCTTCGCACAGCGGCGCCGGGTTTCAACCGTTCAGTTCTTTTTCTTCACCGGCCGAACGTACCCGGTTTTCGCGATCTGCGTTTTTTCGTTGAGCACGAGCGTGGCTTCCGGCACGTCCTTCCACACCGTCGTGCCCGCCGCGATCGTTACGCCGCGGCCCACGCGCACGGGCGCGACGAGCTGCGTATCCGAGCCCACGAACACGTTGTCCTCGATGATCGTGCGGTGCTTGTTCGCGCCGTCGTAATTGCAGGTGATGGTGCCCGCGCCGATGTTCACGCCCGCGCCGACATCGGCGTCGCCCACGTAGCTCAGGTGATTCGCCTTCGAGCCCACGCCGATGTTCGCGTTCTTCACCTCGACGAAGTTGCCCACGTGAACTTCATCGGCGAGCTTCGCGCCGGGACGCAGACGCGCATACGGCCCGAGCACCGCGTTCGCGCCGACAGCCGCGTTTTCGATATGCGTGTAGGCGTCCACGCGCGTGCCCGCGCCGATCGACGCGCTGCGAATCACGCAGTTCGGGCCCACGCTCACGTTGTCCGCCAGCGTCACCTCGCCTTCGAATACGCAGTTCACGTCGATGAACACGTCGCGCCCGCAGCGAAGCGAGCCGCGCACGTCGATGCGCGCCGGGTCCGCGAGCGTCACGCCCGCCACGAGCAGCGCCTCGGCCACGTTGCGCTGATGCACGCGCTCGAGTTCGGCGAGCTGCTGCTTGCTGTTCACGCCGAGCGTTTCCCATTCGTCGTGGGGCTGCGCGGTCACGGCCGGGTGACCGGCGGCGATCGCGGCTTCCACGACGTCGGTGAGGTAGTACTCGCCCTGCGCGTTGTCGTTCTTCAGCGCGGCGAGCCAGCCCGCGAGCGGCGCGGTCGGCGTCACGACGATGCCCGTGTTGATCTCGGCAATCTTGCGCTGCGCCTCGTTCGCGTCCTTCTGCTCGACGATGCGCTCGACCTTGCCTGCCGCGTCGCGCACGATGCGGCCGTAACCGGTCGGGTCGTCGAGCGTGACGGTGAGGATGCCGTAGCCGTTCTCGCCAGCGGTGTCGACGAGACGCTTGAGCGTGGAAGCGCGCGTGAGCGGCACGTCGCCGTAGAGCACGAGCGTGGGCACGTTCGCGTCGAGCAGCGGCAGCGCCTGCGCGAGCGCGTGGCCCGTGCCGAGCTGCTGCGCCTGCAGCGCGAACTGGACGTCGGGCGCGCCGACGGCTTCGCGCACGGCTTCGCCGCCATGGCCGACCACGACGACGAGGCGCGTGGGCGACAGCGTGCGGGCAGTATCGATGACGTGCGAGAGGAGCGGCTTGCCGGCGAGCGGATGGAGCACTTTCGGCAGCGCGGAGTGCATGCGTTTGCCCATGCCTGCCGCGAGGATCACGATGTTCATTGCATCAGTGACTGAATGAGGATGAAGCGGCCGATTTTAGCATGCGGGATATCCCCGACACGCCGGCCGGCCGGGCTCTCGTGCCCCGAAAAACATTGTTTTACAACTGCTTTTCTTCGGATCGACAGGCGGAAGTAAAAACGCTCCGATGCGGGGTCGGAGCGTTTCAGAACCACAGAGACGATCTGAGGTAAGGCTCAAAGATCGTCGAACGGCGTGAACTTGATCGCCGTGCCTTCCGCTGGCACCGGGTCGGTGGAACACGGCTCTTCGTCGAACGCGATGTCGCCGGCCGGATCGGCCACGCCCGTCGCGCGCAGGTCCGCGAAGTTGAACAGGTTCGCGTCCATGAGGTGCGAAGGCACGACGTTGCCTAGCGCGTTGAACATGTTCTCCACGCGGCCCGGGAAGCGCTTGTCCCACTCGCGGATCAGCGCCTTCATCTCCGCGCGCTTCAGGTTCGGCTGACTGCCGCACAGGTTGCATGGAATGATCGGGAATTCGCGCAGCACCGCGTACTTCTCGAGATCGGTTTCCTTCACATAGGCAAGCGGCCGGATCACGACGTTCTTGCCGTCGTCGGACTGCAGCTTGGGCGGCATGCCCTTGAGCTTGCCGCCGTAGAACAGGTTCAGCAGCAGCGTCTGGAGAATGTCATCGCGATGATGGCCGAGCGCGATCTTGGTCGCGCCCAGTTCGCCCGCCACGCGGTACAGAATGCCCCGGCGCAGGCGCGAGCACAGCGAGCAGGTCGTCTTGCCCTCGGGTACGAGGCGCTTGACGATGCTGTACGTGTCCTGGTTCTCGATGTGATACGGCACGCCCACGCGGTCGAGATATTCGGGCAGCACGTGCTCCGGAAAGCCCGGTTGCTTCTGGTCGAGGTTCACGGCCACGATGTCGAAGTCGATCGGCGCGCGCTCGCGCAGGCGCAGCAGCACGTCGAGCATCGCGTAACTGTCCTTGCCGCCCGACAGGCAAACCATGACCTTGTCGCCGTTCTCGATCATGTTGTAGTCGCCGATCGCCTGGCCGACCTGACGCACGATGCGCTTGAACAGCTTGTTGTTCTCGTAGGCTTCCTTCTGCTCGCGGCGCGTGAGCACCTGGCGGCCCGTCTCTTCGGTCGCGGCGTCCTCGCCAACGGGTAGCGTTTCGGGGGCGTTCATGAATCAGTCCTCTTTGATGCGAAAGACCTCGACGCCCACCGCGTCGCAGTCCGGATAAACGTCGGGCTTCTCGGTCGAAACGCGCACCGCGCGCACGAGTTCGTGCGAAAGCAGCGCCGCGGCGAGATCGTCGCAGAGCGTCTCCTGCAGATGGATATGGCCTTTGCCCACGCGTTCGGCGACGGTCGAGCGCATGAAGTCGTAGTCGACGACTTCGCGCAGCTTGTCCTCTTGCGGCGTGGTCGAAGCAAGCGGCACGAACAGGTCGACATTGATGATGACGCGCTGTTCGCCGCGCTTCTCGAACTCATGCACGCCGATGTTGATGTGCACTTCGTAGTCGCGCAGGAAGAGCCGGCGGCAATCGGCGAGCCGGGGGTGAAGCAAAACGGTGGACATACGGGTTCCAGTCGATAAAAGCGTGCGTTCTCTCGCACGTATGCCGGCGCGGCGCGCCCGGCGGGTCGTTCAGCCGGTCTGCAAAACCGCTCGTGCGCGGCGGCTTGCATTCCTTTGTCTTCGTCAGCACCGCTGGCTCGCCGTTCTGCTGGCAGCGGGCTGTGCATTTAGTTGCAAAAATAAATGCAATCCACGTTCGGGCGTCAGCCGCCCGTCAAAAACATCACGTCGCGGGGCAGCGGCAGGAGATGCTGGCCGCCGTCCACGACGAGCGTCGTGCCGGTCACGCCGGTTGCCCGCGCCAGATACAGCGCGGCTTCCACGAGATCGGCGGGCCGCGACGCGCGCTTGAGCGGCGTAACCTGGTGCGCGGCGGCAAAGCTCGCCGGCGTCTGGTCGCCCGACTGCAGCGTGAGGCCGGGCGCGAGCCCGACCACCCTCACCTTCGGCGCGAGCGCCTGAGCGAGCGCGACGGTGGCGTTCTGCAGCGCGGCCTTCGTCAGCGTGTACGACAGATAGTCGGGATTCATGTTGTACAGCTTCTGGTCGAGCACGTTGATCACACACGGGCGCAGCGTCTCGTCGTCCGCCGCCGCTTCGGGCGTTGCCTCGTACAGCATGCGCGAGAGCACGAGCGGCGCGCCCACGTTGATCGCCATCAGCTGCAGCAGCTTCGCGTAGCCCACATCCTGCGCGGTGTCCTCGTCGAAGCGCGAGGCATTGTTGAGCACGCACGCCGGACGACCGAGCGCCGCGACACAATCCGGCACGAGCCGGGCCACCTGGGCTTCGTCGCCGAGGTCGGCGTGCAGCGCCACAGCCCGGCGGCCCAGCGCCGCGATCTGCGCGACGACTTCGTCGGCGGCCTCGCGCGACTCGCCGTAATGAACCGCGACGTCCCAGCCGCGCTGCGCAAAGCCGAGCGAGAACTCGCGGCCAATACGGCGTGCTCCGCCCGTGACCAGCACGACGGGCGCCGCTACGCCAAAATCGGGGCGCGATCCGTTGTCGGATGCACTCCTGTCGGCGTCAGCCGGGCGGATGCCGGGAGTTGCGCTCATTTACAATGCCGGGATGAATCCGAAAGCTCACGAACCCGATAGTTTACCTGTTCCCGAGCCGATCGCGCTCGCGCAGTCCGAGGCGCTCGCGGCCACGTTGCGCGCCGAGATCGCCGCGGCGGGCGGGTGGCTCCCGTTCGACCGCTACATGGAGCGCGCACTCTATGCGCCGGGACTCGGCTACTACGGCGGCGGCGCACGCAAATTCGGCCTCTTTGCCGACGACGGCAGCGACTTCGTGACCGCGCCCGAGCTTTCGCCGCTCTTTGCCGCGACGCTCGCGCGCGCCGTGGGCGAAGCGCTCGCCGCCAGCGGCACGCACCGTCTGATGGAATTCGGTGCGGGCACGGGCCGCCTCGCGGCGGGTCTGATGCTCGCACTCGACGCAGCAGGCGTGGCGTTCGACTCCTACGCCATCGTCGATCTGTCGGGCGAGTTGCGCGAGCGCCAGCGCAAGACCATCGTGCAGCTCGCGCCGGCACTGCTGAGTCGCGTGACGTGGCTCGATGCGCTGCCCGCGCAGTTCGAAGGCGTGGTGATCGGCAACGAGGTGCTCGACGCCATGCCGGTGCGCCTCTTCTCGCGCAAGGACGCCGTCTGGCACGAGCGCGGCGTGAGCGCAAACGCAGAAGGCGCCTTCGTCTTTTCCGATCAGCCGGCGAACTCCGGGCGCGATGCCAACTGGCCCGAGAGCGCGCTCGCAGGCGTGGAAGGCAGCGAAGACTACGTGACCGAAACGCACGAAGCCGCACTCGCCTTCACGCGCACGGTTTGCGCGATGCTCCAGCGCGGCGCGGCGTTCTTCATCGACTATGGCTTTCCGCGCCACGAGTACTACCATGCGCAGCGCGCGCAAGGCACGCTGATGTGCCACTACCGGCACCGCGCGCATGGCGACCCGTTCCTCTATCCCGGTTTGCAGGACATCACCGCGCACGTGGAATTCACGGGCATTGCCGAAGCGGGCGTCGAAGCGGGCGCGGACCTGCTCGGCTATACGACACAGGCGCGCTTTCTGATGAACGCGGGCATTACCGACGTGCTGAGCGAGATCGATCCGCACGACGCGCAGCGCTTTCTGCCGGCCGCGAACGCGGTGCAGAAACTCGTATCGGAAAGCGAGATGGGCGAGCTGTTCAAGGTGATCGCGTTTTCGCGCGGCATCGACGAGACCATCGCGGCGTTTGCGCGCGGCGACCGCAGCCACACACTCTGAGGCTCACGCCGCGCGACCATGATCCGCTGGTTTCTCACCACTTTCATCGCCGTGGCGATTCTCTCGAGCGCCCAGCCCTGGCTCAGAAAGCTCGGCATCGGGCGGCTGCCGGGCGACATCACGCTGCGCATTTTCGGCCGCGAATATCCGCTGCCGTTCATGTCGACGCTCGTGCTTTCGATGGCGCTTTCGTTTCTCGTGCGCGTGCTCTGAACGAGCGCGCTCGACCGGTCAAGCCGTAGCGAGCGCGGCTTCCACCGCCGCCACGCGCGCCTCGTGCACCGCTTCCTTGATCTTCTCGGCGCCGCCGCGTTCGATCGAGCGCGCAATCGCCCCCGCATCGACGCCGCGCGCAGCCACGAGCGCGATCCGCAGGCGCTCCGCCCGCGGATAAGGCGCGTTCTCCCAGTTCAGCCGCCCGCGCAAATCGGCCTCGCAGGCCTGCAACGCCTCGGCGAAACGCGCGGGTTTGCGCAGCGCGTCGCAACGTTCGAGCATGCGCACGAGCGCCGCCGCGCCCATCTCCATCACGCGATGCACGTTGCCGTGCTCGCGCGCGACCAGCACCGCCAGCTCGCGGCAGTCGTTGGGCACGCGCAGACGGTCGCACAGCGGTTTGAGCAGATCGACGCTGCGCCCTTCGTGGCCGATGTGACG
The DNA here is from genome assembly GCF_040965835.1 of Paraburkholderia sp. BR10872. Lineage (NCBI taxonomy): Bacteria > Pseudomonadati > Pseudomonadota > Betaproteobacteria > Burkholderiales > Burkholderiaceae > Paraburkholderia > Paraburkholderia sp. BR10872. The sequence goes on along the minus strand of NZ_JBFRCN010000004.1, from coordinate 188,834 downwards.
CGGCAGCACGTCCTCGGGCGTCGTGCCCTTGCCGAGATCGTGCGTGAGCGCCGCGAAGCGCACCGGCAGCGTGTAGCCCTGCGCGGCCGCATGGTCGATCACCATCATCACGTGCACGCCCGTGTCGATTTCCGGGTGATAGTCGGCGCGCTGCGGTACGCCCCACAGCGCGTCGACCTCGGGCAGCACGCGCGCGAGTGCGCCGCAATCGCGCAGCACCTCGAACATGCGCGACGGCTTCGCTTCCATGAGACCGCGGGCGATTTCCTGCCACACGCGCTCGGGCACGAGTGAATCGACTTCGCCTGATGCGACCATCTCGCGCATGAGTTCGAGCGTTTCGGGCGCGACGGTGAAATCGGCGAATCGCGCGGCGAAGCGCGCGATGCGAAGAATGCGCACGGGGTCTTCGAGAAACGCGTCGCTCACGTGGCGGAACACGCGCGCCTCGAGATCGCGCGCGCCGCCGAACGGATCGACGACCTCCCCCGTGAGCACGCCGCCCGGCTGCACTTCGCGCGCCATCGCGTTGATGGTGAGATCGCGCCGCGCGAGATCTTCCTCGAGTGTCACGTCAGGCGCGTAGAAAAACTGGAAGCCGTGATAGCCGGCCGCCGTCTTGCGCTCGGTGCGCGCAAGCGCGTACTCCGCGTGCGTTTCGGGATGCAGAAAGACCGGGAAGTCCTTGCCCACCGGACGATAGCCCTGCGCGGCCATCTGCTCGGGCGTCGCGCCCACCACGACATAGTCGCGGTCGCGCACGGGCAGCCCGAGCATCTCGTCGCGGATCGCGCCGCCTACGACATAGATCTTCATTCGTCGTCGCGCTCGTCGTCCTGGACGATGTGCGTTTCGCGGCGCGCCGCCTCGACCCACTCGGTCACCGCGGGCAGTGCGCTCACGCGCTGCGCGTACGCCGCCGCTTCGGGCGAGAGCTTCGGCTGGTAGCTGTTGAAGCGCATGACGACCGGCGCGTACATCGCGTCGGCAATGCTGAACTCGCCGAACAGGAACGGCCCGCCGCTCGCGGCGAGACACTCGCGCCAGAGCGCGTCGATGCGCGCGACGTCGGCGAGCGCACCCGGCGTCGCGCCGGCGCCCGGCTTCACCTTGCGGATGTTCATCGGCATGTGGTTGCGCACTTCGCCGAAGCCCGAATGCATCTCCGCGCTCACACTGCGCGCGCGGGCGCGCGCGTTCGCGTCGCGCGGCCACAGCGCGTGCTGCGGGAAGCGCTCGGCGAGCGTCTCGGCAATCGCGAGCGAATCCCACACGGCAAAGCCGTCGTCGCCAACGAGGCACGGCACCTTGCCCGAGGCCGAGAACGCGAGGATCGACGACCTGGTGGCCGGCTCGTCGAGCTCGATCAACACCTCCTCGAACGCAATGCCGAAGTGCTTGAGCAGCACCCACGGACGCATCGACCACGACGAATAGTTCTTGTCTCCGATTACGAGCTTCATTGTTCCAATGACCGTTGTGAGTTGAATAAGCGCCGCCTGAGAGTCCGCGTTGGGCTATCGGCCGGCACTGGCGCGAAAGATGTTCAGCCGCGAACGCAGCGAGGCGTCGGCGAGATAGAGCGGCGCGATCGTCTCGATGCTCGCGGGCTCGATATCGAGCTCGGGGGCGAGCGGACCGGTCAGCACGCTGTCCACCTTCATCGAATCGAGATTATCGCGCGTGAGCACCGGCACGCCCGGCGCCATTTCGAACGAGAGCGCCTGCAGGCGGCCGAACGCGTCGGGCAGCCGCACGATGCGCGCGTGCCGACCCACCACTTCGCCGCAATACTGCAGCAACTGTTCGAGCGTGTAGACCGTCGGGCCGCCGAGTTCGTAAGTGTGCCCGCTCGCGGCGTCGAGATCGAGCACGTTGACGATCGCCTTCGACACATCGCCCACGAACACCGGCTGGAACTTCGCGTCGGGCATAGCGAGCGGAATCATCGGGAAGAGCCGCTGCAGGAGCGCGAAACGGTTGAGGAAGGTGTCCTCGGGACCGAACACGACGGAAGGCCGGAAGATGGTCGTGGCGAGCGCCGGGGCCGCGTGCACGGCTTTCTCGCCGTCGCCCTTGGAGCGCAGGTACATGCTCGGCCCGCGCGGGTCGGCGCCGAGGGCGCTCACATGGATCAGGCGATGCACGCCCTTGCCCTCGCAGGCGGCGACGACCTTCGTGGGCAAGTCGACGTGCAGCTTCGCGAAGCCCGGGCCGTAGGGATCGCCGCGCCCGCCGTTGAGCGTGCCGACAAGATTGATGACCGCGTCCGCATTTTCGACGAACGCCGCGAGCGCGACCGGATCGGACACATCGGCCTCGATCACGTCGACGGGCAGCAGGGTGAGATGGCGGGCGTTGTAGCGACGTCGGGTGGCGACGCGCACGTCCTTGCCCGCCTCGACGAGCGCGTTGACGAGATGGCTGCCGATGAATCCCGAACCGCCGATGACCGCAATGGCTTGATGTCGCATCTTCGACCTCCTCGGGCAGGCGGCGCCGCCGCGTACGAGGTCCGGTTCGTCCCGCGGCGCGCCAGTCAGAAGACGGAGCACGCAGCGTGCCGTCTGCCGTGCGCGTTTCCGTATGAAGGGAAGCGGCGCGGTCCAACGGCCCGGCGCTTACGGCGAGATATAGCCGAGACGCGCCTTCAGCGATTGCGGACGGCCCTCGAACAGCGCCGCATAGTAGACCGTGTTCGACAACACGTTTTTCACGTAATCGCGGGTTTCCTGGAACGGAATGGTTTCCGCGAAGATGGCGCCCTCGACGCCGCCCTGCAAAGTCTGGCGCCATGCGCGCGGGCGGCCCGGCCCGGCGTTGTAGCCCGCGGTGGCGAGCACGGCGGAGCCGTCGAACTGATTGTAGATCATCGACAAATAATTCGTTCCGAGCAGGATATTGGTGTCGAGATCGTTGAGCTGGTCGCGCGACAGGGGCCCGAGGCCGATCTTCTTCGCCACCATCTGCGCCGTGGCCGGCATGATCTGCATGAGGCCGCTCGCGCCCACGCCCGATTTCGCATTGAGAATGAAACGCGATTCCTGGCGAATCAGGCCGTAGGCCCATTCGACGTCGAGGCCGCTCGTTTGCGCGTCGCGCTCCACGACGTCGCGGAACGGCGCGAGATAGCGCAGCGAGAAGTCGTGCTCCGTTTGCGTGCGGTCGGCCGTGTTGACGGTGCGGTCGAGCAACTGGATGCGTTTCGCGTATTCGGCGACGGCGAGCAGTTGCCGATCGCTCATGCCGCGCAGCGGCCAGTTCCATTCGCGATTGCCTTCGAGCCGCAGGTTCAGCGCGTAGAAGCGCTGCGCGAGCGCGAAGCCCGGCGTTTGCGCAGCCTGGGCGATTTCGGCGTCGCTCACCGTGGTCTTCGGCGGGATGGTGATCTTCTGGCCGAGTTCTTCGGTGGCGAGCTGGCCGTAGAAGTGATAGCCCTGCGAAATCGACGCGAATTCCTGGTTCGCTGCGCCCGTTTCGCCGGCCTGTTTGAGCGCGCGTGCGTGCCAGTACACCCACGACGGCTGCGCGCGCAGCGCGGCCGGCATCTGTTCGATCGACCAGCGCACCATGGTCCAGTCGCCGCCCAGCAGCGCGGCGCGCGTACGCCATTCGTAAGCCGGGTTCGAGAGAGGCGCATTGGCCGAGAGGCGGTACCAGCCGAGCGAAGCGGGCAGGCGCTTCAACGCCCCTTGATAGCCGATCGTGCCCCAGCCTGTCGCGCGCTCCGGCGAACTGAGCTGCGGTGCGACAGTGGCGAAGGTGGCCGCTGCCATGGCCGGATCGTTGGCCGCCATCACGGTGACGGCGAGCAGCGCGAGCTGGTGCGATTGCGGGTCGGCGGTGACGCCTTGCGCGAGCGTGAGCGGCGGCGTGCTCACGGCCTGGCTGAACGCGCTCGGGTCGGGGCGCTGCGAAAGGCCGTCGAGCAGCTTCGCGCCGGTCGAGGTCTGGTTCTGCTCGTAGGCGAGGCGGATCTGCTGCCACACGTCGTCGCTCGAGAACTGGCCTTTGATGGCAAGCGCGGTGATGAGATCGACGCAGCCGTCGCCGTAATAGCGCGGCTCGGTGAGCAGCGCACGCGCGTCGTTCGCGACGTTCTCGCCGCGCGCCGCACGCGACTCCAGCGCGTAGCACTTCACCTGCGTGTCGTCGTTGAGCACGAAGCGCGAATATTGCTGGTCGAAATTCGTCCAGTCGTGGCGCGCGCCGAGCACGGTCAGATAGTCGTTGCGCATGCGGTCGGCGATCGCCTGACCGTCGTAGCGCTGCAGGAACGACAGCACCGGCGCGTCGGGCGCGTCGATGCGCGCATGGCCCTGCGAATCGAACAGCTGCGGCTTGAGCTGGAAGTATTCGAGGTATGACGGCGCCGGGTAGTCGGGAATCATCGCAGCGAGTTGCGCGGCGCGCGCGGGATCGTTGTTGCGCGCGGCTTCGCGAAGCTGGATGAAAGTCTGATCGTCGTTGGAAAGGACTGCGCCTATGGGCAGTGCGACGGGGCGCACGGCGTCCGCCGTGCTGCATGCTACGAGTGCCGCGGCAGTCAGTGCGAGACCGACCACGCGATATACTCGGACAAGGCGTTTGGACATCGTTATTTCTGGAGCGCGAGGTGAACCCAAGCATAGCACGCAACCCTCACACGGAATCCAAAAAGGACTGGCGTGCAAGGCTGCTTCCTCGGCGAATTGAGGCGGCTTCCGACGTGGCAATCGGTGCGGCACTCGCGGCTCGTCTCGATGTGCTCGTCGCGCAATTTTCGCCGCGTTCGATCGGGTTCTACTGGCCCTTGCGCGGCGAGTTCGATGCGCGCGCCTGGATTACCGCCTGGCTCGCCGCCGATGCGTCACGCCGCGCCGCCCTCCCCGCCATTCCCGAGCGCCATACGCCACTCGTCTTTCACGCCTGGACGCCCGATGCTCCGATGTGCGAAGGCCATCACGGGATCCTTGAGCCGCAATCGCAGGAAGTGATCGTGCCTGATCTTCTTTTCGTGCCCTGCGTGGGTTTCGATCGCGACGGCTATCGCCTCGGTTACGGCGGCGGCTACTACGACCGCACGCTGGCCGCCTGGCCGGGCGTTGCGTTGCCCGTCACGGTTGGCATTGCGTATGAAGCATGCCGCATCGACGACGGCGTGCTTGCGCGCGAGGCGCACGACCTGCCGCTCGACGCCGTGGTGACGGAAGCCGCCACGCACCTTTGCCAACGTTCACGTGAACGTTGAACGCTGAACGCGCCTTGATCGCTCAGAGCGAAGCCGCCGCGCGCGCGGCCGTGTCATAGAGCCCCGACGCATTGCGTATGAGTTGCGCGGCATCGCCGATCTGCTGATTCGTGAGGCCGCTTTCCTTGAGCGTCGCGATGAGGCAGCTCTCGCGCACGTCGCGATAGCGCAGGCACAGCGCCTGGCCTTCCGGCGTGACCGAAAAGAAGACTTCCTTGCCGGTCTTTTCGCTTTTTACATACCCTCTTGAGACGAGCTTCTTCAACGCATACGTGGCCACGTGCGTGTCCTCGATGTTGAGCACGAAGCAGATATCCGCGAGCTTCTTGCGCCGCTCGCGATGGCCGACGTGATGGAGCAGCGACACCTCGATCGGCGTCATGTCCTTCACGCCCGCCGCCGACATGCAGCGCACCATCCAGCGGTTGAACGCATTGCTCGCCATGATGAGCGCGTACTCGAATTCGGAAAGCTCGGCGCTCGACTCGGAGACGAGATGTTCGGACGAAACGATCTTGGTCGGCTGGCGCGACATGGCAGATAACCCGGTAGTCGGTGTTCGAAAAGGCAAAGCGGCGTGGCGTGAGTGTAATTGCAGCGCGACTGCCGTGCGCCTGGCGAAAACGCTTATTGATAATTTGTAGATAATTTATCGACAATGTACGCTAGGAAGGAATGGCACCGGCACCGCCTGTGCATCTTTCGTGCGCTTATTTCCGACCGGTCGAACCGTCCCCTGATCGATCCAACATGCCGAATTCTGACCCTCGCATTTTTCCTCTCGGTGACGAAGCGCTCGTCTGCGAAGCGCCGCCGCCCGCCACGCTCGAGGTCCAGCGCCGCGTCTGGGCCGTCGCCGCGCTCGCGCGCGGCTGGGCGCCGGTGCGCGAAGTGGTGCCCGGCATGAACAACCTGACGATCACCTTCGATCCGCTCTCGGCCGACGCCGCGGCGCTCGCGCTCGCGCTGCGCGACGCATGGCGCGAGGCCGAAGACGCGAGCGCGGCAGGCCGTGAAGTCGAGATACCCGTGGTCTACGGCGGCGAAGACGGCCCCGATCTCGAAGCGGTCGCGCAGCATTGCGCGCTCGCCGCCGCCGACGTCGCCGCGCGCCATGCCGCGGGTGTCTACACGGTGTTCTTCCTCGGCTTTCAGCCCGGTTTCGCCTATCTCGGCGGTCTCGAACCCGCGCTGCACACGCCGCGCCGCCGCGAGCCGCGCCTGGCCGTCCCCGCCGGATCGGTGGGCATCGGCGGCGAGCAGACGGGCATTTATCCGGCCGCCTCGCCAGGCGGCTGGCAACTGATCGGCCGCACCGCCGCGAAGTTGTTCGACCCTTCGCGCAATCCGCCTTCGCTGCTCATGCCTGGCGACCGCGTGCGTTTCACCATCGCGGAGCTCCACGCATGATCGAAGTATTGCGCGCGGGCCTGCTCACCACGGTCCAGGATCTCGGCCGCCCCGGCTACCGGCATCTGGGCGTCGCCACCGGCGGCGCGCTCGATACGCTCGCGCTCGAAGTGGGCAACCGTCTCGTCGGCAACCGGCCCGACGCCGCCGGCGTGGAAATCACCTTCGGCCCCGTCGCGCTGCGCTTCGCGCGCGCCACCCGCATCGCCATTACCGGCACCGACTTCGGCGCGACGCTCGGCGGCCGCCCGGTCTGGTCGTGGTGGAGCCTGCCCGTGGCCGCCGGCGAGGAACTCGTGCTGAACGGCGCGAAGCGCGGCATGCGCGCCTATGTGTGCGTGGCCGGCGGCGTCGACGTGCTGCCCATGCTCGGCTCGCGCAGCACCGACCTCGCGGCGGGCTTCGGCGGCCTCGCAGGTCGCGCGCTCAAGGACGGCGACCGTCTCGCCACGGGCGCCTCGTTCGCGCCGGGCCGCGAGCGCGCTGCGCTCGACCCGGGCGCGCCGGCCTTCGGCGTGAAGGCGCCCGTGTGGTGCAACTTCGCGCTCGCGGACGAGCCGCATCACCGGCGCGGACGCCATCCGGACGGCATGGCGTGGGCCGTGCCCGTGCGCGTGCTGCGCGGCCCCGAGTACGACAGCTTCACACCCGAGGCGCAGCGCGCGCTCTGGTCCGACGAATGGCAGATCACGCCCAACAGCAATCGCATGGGCTTTCGGCTCACGGGCACGCCGCTCGTGCGCGCGAACGGCGTGGATCTGCTGTCGCACGCGGTGCTGCCCGGCACGATCCAGGTGCCGCCGAGCGGCCAGCCCATCGTTCTGATGGCCGACGCGCAGACCACGGGCGGCTACCCGAAGATCGGCTCCGTGATTCGCGCCGACTGGTGGAAGCTCGCCCAGGTGCGGCTCACCGGTGGCGTGCGTTTCGTGGAAGCGACGCCGGCCGCCGCGCGCGCGGCGCTGGAAGAGGAACGGGCGTATTTGCGGCAGATCGACACCGCGATCGCCATGCACGACGAACGCCTTGCGAACCGCCGCGCGAACGCGGCCGCGAGCGCGTGATTTTCAAGCACCATCGGTAAGACAGGCAGTAAGAGGAACCCATCATGACCACCATCGATCTGAACGCCGATCTCGGCGAAGGCTGCGGCTCCGACGAGGCGCTGCTCGACCTCGTGAGCTCCGCCAACATCGCGTGCGGCTGGCACGCGGGCGGCGCCAACGCCATGCGCGAATGCGTGCGCTGGGCCGTGGAGAAAGGCGTGTCGATCGGCGCGCATCCGAGCTTCAACGACCCCGAGAACTTCGGCCGCAAGGAGATGAACCTGCCGCCCGAGGAAATCTACGCGGGCGTGCTGTATCAGCTCGGCGCCCTCTCCGCCATCGCCCAGGCCGAAGGCGGCCGCATCGCCCACGTGAAGCCGCACGGCGCCCTCTACAACCAGGCCGCGCGTGACCCGCAGATCGCCGAGGCCATCGTCTCGGCCGTGCACGACTTCGATCCGTCCGTGACGGTGTTCGCGCTCGCGGGCAGCGGCCTCGTGACGGCGGCGCGCGAGGCGGGGCTCGTCGCGATCGAGGAAGTGTTCGCCGACCGCGGCTATCGCGCGGACGGCTCGCTCGTGCCGCGCAGCGAGCCGGGCGCGTTGCTCGACGACGAAGACACTGTGCTCGCGCGCACGCTCGCGATGATCCGCGAGCAGCGCGTGCAGGCCGTGAACGGCGCCTGGGTGCCGCTGAACGCGCAGACCATTTGCCTGCACGGCGACGGCCCGCACGCGCTCGCGTTCGCACGGCGCATCCGCACGGCGCTGGACGACGCAGGCATCGGCGTGCGCGCGGCGGGGGCCGGCGAAGTTTGACCCACGCGCGTTCGAACGCAGCAAAGCGCGCGGCATGCGCCGCGCGCCGCTAGAGACGTATCACCGAAGGTTTTCACAAGGCAAACCCCCGGCAGCGCAAGCTTGCCAGGCGTAGTTGTACCGAGCAGGTTCGTAGTTGTGCGAACGGCCGTCAGAGCCGTGAAGTCAACGCCGCTATCCGCGGCAATCAACGACAAGCCAATACGTTTGGAGATCTACATGCAGAGCACCGTCAACTTATGGCCGCTGATCGGCGTGGCCGTCATCATCGCCGGCTTCTTGCTACGCTTCAATCCGATGCTGATCGTCGCCGCGGCGGCCGTCGTCACCGGTTTCGCCGGGGGTTTTCCGGTCGCGAAGATTCTCGCCGCCATCGGCACCGGCTTCATCAAGACCCGCAACATTCCCCTCATCATCCTGTTGCCGCTCGCCGTGATCGGGCTGCTCGAGCGCCACGGCCTGCGTGAGCGCGCACAGATCTGGATCGGCAGCATCAAGGCGGCCACCGCCGGGCGTCTGCTCATTGTCTATCTGCTCGTGCGCGAGCTGACCGCCGCGGTCGGCTTGACGGGCCTCGGCGGCCATCCGCAGATGGTGCGCCCGCTCATCGCGCCGATGGCCGAAGGCGCCACCGAAAACCGCTTCGGCAAGCTCTCCGACGCCGTGCGCTACAAGCTGCGCGCCTACTCGGCCGCGACCGACAACGTGGGCCTCTTCTTTGGCGAGGACATCTTCGTCGCGTTCGGCGCGATCGTGCTGATGGTCACGCTGCTCAAGGAAGCGGGCGTTTCGGTCGAGCCGATCCACGTGGCGTTCTGGGGCATTCCGACGGCGATCTGCGCGTTCCTGATTCACGGCTTCCGGCTCTGGCTGCTCGACCGCAAGCTCGAACGCGAACTGGGCGCCATGCGCAACGCGAGCGACGCCAAGGCTGCAAACCGCGCACAAGGAGACGAAGCATGACACTCACCCTCAACTGGCTCTTCTGGCTGCTCGGCGTCGTGCTGCTGATCGTCGGCGGCATGATCGTGATGGACCGCGAGCATCCGCGCCGCTTCACGGCAGGCGGCTTCTGGCTGCTCTACGCGCTCATCTTTCTCGTCGGCGACCTGCTGCCCGCCGAAGTCGTCGGCGTGCTCGTGCTCGCCATGGCGCTGATCGCGGGTCTCGGCGGCGTGACGGCCGCGAAGCCCAAGGTGCTCGCGCTCGAAACGCGTATCGCCAGCGCGAAGCGACTGGGCAACAAGCTCTTCGTGCCCGCACTCACCATTCCCGTCATTACCGTCGTGCTCACGCTCGCGGCCAGCCATCTCGTCTTCGGCGGCAAGCCGCTCTTCGACCCGAAGAACGTCACGCTGATTGGCTTCGGCATCGGCTGCGTGATCGCGCTCGCGATTGCCTGCATCATCACGCGCGACAGCGTCGGCCAGTCGATGAAGGAAACGCGCCGCCTCGTCGACGCGCTTTCGTGGGCCGCCGTCCTGCCGCAGATGCTCGGCATGCTCGGCCTCGTGTTCTCGGACGCGGGCGTCGGCAAGGCCGTCGCGCACGTGACGACGTCGTACATCAACATGGACGTGCGCTTCGTGGCCGTGGTGGTCTATTGCGTGGGCATGGCGCTCTTCACGATCATCATGGGCAACGGCTTCGCCGCGTTTCCGGTGATGACGGGCGGCGTGGGCGTGCCGGTGCTGGTGGGCGTGTTCCACGTCAATCCGGCGATGATGGCCGCCATCGGCATGTTCTCGGGCTACTGCGGCACGCTCATGACGCCGATGGCCGCGAACTTCAACATGGTGCCCGCCGCGCTGCTGGAACTGCCCGACAAGAACGCGGTGATACGCGTGCAGGTGCCCACGGCGCTCGGCATCCTCGCGGCGAATATCGTGCTGCTGAACGTGTTCGGGTTTTGACCCGCGTACGCATGCGCTCGCAAGAAGAGCCGGCGAAAGCCGGCTTTTCCGCATTCAGGCCGCGCGCGAGCACAAGATGCGAGCGCAAAGGCCCGGCCTGGCTCAACCCGGGTCGACGTTGAACCCACGCTGGCGCAACAGCTGGAGCACGCCTTTAGGTCCGCCCAGATGCAACGCGCCGACGGCGACGAAGAGCGGCTTGTTGGGCGCCACGTACTGCTGCATGCGCGAAACGAAGCGCCGGTTGCGCTCGTAGACGATGCGGTTGTCGACCGACGCTGCCACCCGCGCGTCGTGCGAGAGCTTTTCGGTGCGCGCCGATTCCCATGCGGCGATCGCATCGGCGTCGCCCACGCGCCAGAGGTGCAGCAGCGTCTGCACGTCGGACACGTTTTGCGCCGGCGTCTGCGCGAGGTCCTGGGCGAGCATCTCGCGCTGCTGCGCGAGGCTCAGGTTCGTAAAGGCGCGCATTTGCTCGCCGAGCGTCTCCAGGCCGACGATGCGGCGACCCTTCCAGCGCAGGAACACGTTCTGCAACTGCGCCTCGGTGCCGAACTCGGTCTGCAGGCCGGCGCTCAGTGAATCGTAGGTTTCCACCAGCAGCGAGGCGAGCCACGGCCGCATCTTGCGGATCTCGGCGAGCGCCTCGGGATTGCCGCGCATGCGCGCCTCGAGTTTCTGCCAGAGCGGATCGGGCAACAGGCCCGGCAGGCAGGGCCGTTTGCACACCCCGTATTTCGAGACGTCGTCCTGGGAAACCAGCAGATCGTCGGGGGAAAGCTCGAGCGCGAGAATGGGCGACGCGGCGAGCGCCGCGAGAATCTGCGGGCGAAACGGCTGGGCGGGCGGGTAGTCGGCGGGGTCGCCCACATGGAGCGTGCCGAGCAGATAGATCGTGAGGTTGCCGCGCGTGGCGACATAGAACGGCATGCGCGCAGGCTGGGTGCGCACCGGGCCGCCAGCCGTCGTGCCCGATGCGTAGCTCGGCACGGCGGGCGCGGCGTGAAAGCCGGGAATGCCGCCGTTCGCGCCGCGTGAGGTGCCGGGCGGCATGGGCACGGCCGGATGCACACCGGGCGTGTTGGCGACGGCGCCGCCAGCGAACACCGGGCCCGAGGCGCCCGCGAGAACGCCGATCGCCAGGACCAGCGTGAGCGCCGCGCGCGCCGCAGCGCTCGACGCCTGCTTCAACGCCGCACGCAACGCCACCGCGAATGCCACACCAAAAGCCACACCGAATGTCACCCGAACAGCCGTACCCAGCCCGGCCGCCACGATAACGGCGGCAGCCGGAACGATTGAAAGAGCGGCGGAGAAAACGGTGGGAAAACCAGTGAAAAAGGCGGCACGACGGCCGCCCATCAACTGGCGGCGCGTAGCAATAAAACGACGCGCCGCCGTCGCTTCAGGCCGGCATGGGCCGCCCATCCTCTTCCCCCACCTCCTCTGCACGATGGCAGGATACCTGACGGCCGTCCACTTCGCGAAGAACAGGCACTTCCTTACGACACCGCTCGACTGCGTATGGACAACGTTGATGGAACGTGCAACCAGACGGCGGGTTGAGCGGCGAAGGCAATTCGCCCTCGAGCTTGATCTTCACGCGGCGGTCCGCTTCGAAGATCGCGGGCGTGGCCGAAAGCAGCGAGCGCGTGTACGGATGGCGCGGCCGCGAGATCACCGTGTCCTTGTCGCCCAGTTCCGCCACGCCGCCCAGGTACATCACCATCACGTCGTCGGCGATGTGCTCGACCACGGCCAGGTTGTGCGAGATGAACACGTAGCTCGTGCGGAACTGCTCCTGCAAGTCCATGAACAGATTGAGAATCTGCGCCTGGATCGAGACGTCGAGCGCGGAAACCGGCTCGTCGGCCACGACGATCTGCGGGTCGAGAATCATGGCCCGCGCGATCGCCACGCGCTGGCGCTGGCCGCCCGAGAACATGTGCGGATAGCGCTTGGCGTGCTCGGGGCGCAGGCCGACGATGCGCATCATGTGCGCGATGCGGTCCGCGCGCTCGTTCGCCGTGAGGCGCGTGTTGATGGCGAGCGGCTCGCCTAGCGTCTGCTCCACGGTCTTGCGCGGATTGAGCGAGGCGAACGGATTCTGGAACACCATCTGCACGCGGCGGCGCAGCGCGGCGATCTTCGCGGCGTTTGCGTGCGCAACGTCCTCGCCGTCGATGGTCAGCTTGCCCGCGGTGGGCGGCTCGATCATCGTGAGCTGGCGCGCGAGCGTCGATTTGCCGCAGCCGGACTCGCCCACCACGGCGAGCGTGCGCCCGCGCGTGAGCGAGAACGACACGCCGTTGAGCGCCTTCACGGTGCCCGTGCCGAACATGCCGCGCTTGACGGTGTAATGCTTCTTGAGATCGTCGGCGACGAGAACCTTGTCGTCCTGATGGTCCTGACGAGCCGCGTGTTGCTGGACTGCGTTCATCGCGCGCCTCCACTGGATTGAGTCACCGCCGCGTTCAGCGGCTTGATGCAGCGCACTTGCGCGTAGCCGCTTTCATCGGTCACCGCGTCGAGCGCGGGCCGCGCCTTCATGCAGTCATCCACCACATACTTGCAGCGCGGCGCGAACAGACAGCCGCTCGGCCGGTCGTCGCGGCCGGGCACCATGCCGGGCAGCGCGGCAAGCCGCATCGCCCCCTTGTTGTGTTCGGGAATCGCGGCGAGCAGCGCTTCCGTGTACGGATGATGCGGACGCGAAAAGATGTCCGGCACGCGGTTCGTTTCGATGATCTCGCCCGCGTACATCACGGCCACGCGTTGCGCGACTTCCGAAACCACGGCCAGATCGTGCGAGATCAGCACGAGCGCCATGCCGCGCTCCTTCTGCAGACGCACGAGCAGTTCCATGATCTGCGCCTGGATCGTCACGTCGAGCGCCGTGGTGGGCTCGTCGGCGATCAGCAGCTTCGGGTTGCAGGCCACGGCCATCGCGATCATCACGCGCTGGTTCATGCCGCCCGACATCTGGTGCGGGAAGTTGTCGATGCGGTTCTTCGCGTCGGGAATGCCGACCTGGTCGAGCAGTTCCAGCGCGCGCGCGTTGAGCGCGGAGCCGCGCAGCCCTTCGTGCAGCTTGAGCACTTCCTTGATCTGATAGCCGACGGTGTAGCTCGGGTTCAGGCTCGTGAGCGCGTCCTGGAACACCATGGCGATGTCCTTGCCGACGATGCGGCGGCGCTCCTTGCCGGTGGCGTTTAGCAGATCGCGGCCGTCGAAGGTGATCGAATCCGCGCTCACCTTGCCGGGGGCGTCGATGAGGCCCATCAGCGCCATCATCGTCACGCTCTTGCCCGAGCCCGATTCGCCGACGATGCCGAGCACTTCGCCAGGCGCGACCGACAGATTGACGCGGTCGACGGCGGGCAGGCCGTTGAAGTTCACCGCCAGATTACGGATGGTCAAAAGTTCGTTGTTCATGTCAGTCCTCGCCGGGCCGCCCCAAGAGGACTGACGCCCCCTCGGGGGGCAACGACCGAAGGGAGTGTGGGGGTCGTTTTCATGTCAGGCCATCCGCTTGAGCTTGGGATCGAGCGCGTCGCGCAGCCCGTCGCCGAGCAGGTTGATCGCGAGGACCGAAATGAGGATGGACAGACCCGGCATCGTGACGATCCACCATGCGCTGTCGATGTAGTCGCGCGCCGAAGCGAGCATCGCGCCCCACTCCGCACGCGGCGGCTGCACGCCGAGGCCGAGGAAGCCGAGCGCGGCGGCGTCGAGAATCGCCGAGGAAAAGCCGAGTGTCGCCTGCACGATGAGCGGAGCCGTACAGTTGGGCAGCACCTGCGAGAACATCAGGCGCAGCGTGCCGGCACCGGCCACGCGCGAACTGGTCACGTACTCCTTGTGCAGTTCGCCGAGAGCCGAACCGCGCGTGAGACGCACGTAGCCGGGCAGCGCCACGATCGCGATCGCGAGCATGGTGTTCGTGAGACCCGGACCGATGATCGCGACCACGGCCACCGCGAGCAGCAGCGAAGGCAACGCGAGCAGCACGTCCATGAGACGCATGATCGGCGTATCGGCCCACTTCTCGAAGAACGCGGCGACGAGCCCGAGCACGATGCCCGGAATCAGCGCGAGCACGACCGAGACGCAGCCGATCCACAGCGAAAGCCGCGCGCCGTACATGAGACGCGAGAGGATGTCGCGGCCCGCTTCGTCGGTGCCGAGGATGAACTTCCAGTTGCCGCCGTCGAGCCAGGCGGGCGGAATCTTCACGTAGTCGCGGTATTGCTCGATAGGGCTGTGCGGCGCGATCAGCGGCGCGAAGATCGCGATGACGATCAGCGCGAGCACGATCACGCCCGCGCCCACGGCGCCCCTGTTGCGCGAGAAGTTCGCCCAGAATTCGCGCAGCACGAGCGCGCGGCCCGAAGGCGGCGTGACGGCGCGAGGCACGGTGTTCTGAATGTCAGCCATCATGCCTCCTGGTGTTGAATGGTGTGTTGTGGGGTTCGCATTTTCATGGCTCGCTTACCTCGTATGTCGAATGCGCGGGTTGAGCACGCCGTACAGCAGATCGACGAACAGGTTCACGACGATCACGAGTGTCGCGATCATGAGAATGCCGCCTTGCACCACCGGGTAGTCGCGCCGGCTGATCGCGTCGATCAGCCATTTGCCGATGCCGGGCCAGGAAAATAGCGTTTCGGTAAGCACCGCGCCCGCGAGCAGCGTGCCGACCTGCAGGCCGATCACGGTCACCACCGGAATGAGCGCGTTGCGCAGCGCATGCACGACGATCACGCGCACAGGCGAAAGACCTTTGGCGCGCGCGGTGCGGATGTAGTCCTCGCGCAGCACTTCGAGCATGGACGAGCGCGTCATGCGCGCGACCACGGCGAGCGGAATCGTGCCGAGCACGATGGCCGGCAGGATCAGGTGGCTCAGCACCGACCTGAACGCGCCTTCGTCGGTGCCGGGCAGCAGCGAATCGATCAGCATGAAGCCGGTCACGTGCGGAATGTCGAATTCCACCGCGATGCGACCGGACACCGGCGTCCAGCCGAGTTTCGACGAGAACACCATGATGAGGATGAGCCCCCACCAGAAGATCGGCATGGAGTAGCCGGTGAGCGCGGTGCCCATGACGCCGTGATCGACGGCAGTACCGCGCCGCAGCGCCGCGAACACGCCGGCGGGCAAACCGATCACGAGCGCGAAAACGAGCGCGCAGATCGACAGCTCGACGGTGGCGGGAAAGCGCGCGAGAAACTCGCCCATCACGCTCGTGTTGGTGATGATCGAGGTGCCGAGATTGCCGTGCACGGCGTGCCAGACGTAGTGCACATACTGCATCGGCAGAGGCTCGTCGAGCCCCAGGCGGTGCATCGCCTCGGCGTGCATTTGCGGATCGACGCCGCGCTCGCCCATCATCACTTCGATGGGGTCGCCCGGAATCAGGTGGATGAGTGCGAACGCAAGGATGGTGATCCCGATGAACGTGGGTATGACCATGCCGATGCGGCGCAATACGAAGCGGAACATGTGGTGTTCCCCCAAAAGCTTGAAATGAAACGCAACCGGCGACAGGGGCTCGTGACCCCGGTCGCCGGACCATTTTCCGCCGGTCCTGGCTGATATGCGGACCGAGCGGAAAGTCTTACCCGATTATCCTTACTGCATGCCCACGCCGTCGAAGCGCGCATAGCCAAGCGGCTCGATGCGCATGTCGGTCACCTTCTTGCTGACCGGCTGGTAGACGGTCGAGTGAGCGATCGGCGAGAACGGCAGTTGCTGCGCGAAAATCTGCTGCGCCTGCTGGTAGAACTTGGTGCGCTGCGCCACGTCCGAGGTCTGACGGCCCTTCTGGATCAGGTCGTCGAACGGCTTGTAGCACCACTTGCCGAAGTTGTTGCCGTTCACGGCTTCGCAGCCGAGCAGCGTGCCGAGCCAGTTGTCCGGGTCGCCGTTGTCGCCCGTCCAGCCGATCAGCATCGAATCGTCTTCGCCTGCGTGAGCGCGCTTGATGTACTCGCCCCACTCATACGTCACGATCTTCGCCTTCACGCCGATCTTCGCCCAGTCGGCCTGGATCATTTCGGCCATCAAGCGTGCGTTCGGGTTGTAGGCGCGCTGCACGGGCATAGCCCACAGCGTGATCTCGAAGCCGTTGCCCTGACCCGCCTTCGCGAGCAGCGCCTTGGCCTTTTCCGGATCGTACGAATTGGCCGGCAGGTTCTTGTAGTACGACCACTGCGTCGGCGGCATCGGGTTGGTTGCGAGCTGGCCCGCGCCCTGGTACACCGAGTCGATGATCGCCTTCTTGTTGATCGCCATGTCGAGCGCGTGGCGCACGTCCGCGTTATCGAGCGGCTTGTGCGTGACGTTGTACGACAGGTAGCCCAGGTTGAAACCCGGCTGCGACGGCATCGCGATGTTCGGCTCGGCCTTCAGCGGCGCGATGTCGGCGGGACGCGGATAGCTCATCACCTGGCATTCGTCGCGCTTGATCTTCTGCACGCGCACGCTGGCGTCCGGCGTGATCGAGAAGATCAGCTTCGAGAGCTTCACAGCGCCCGGCTTCCAGTAGTCGGGGTTGCCGTCGTAGCGGATCGTCGCGTCCTTCGTGTAGCTCTTGAAGATGAACGGACCCGTGCCGACCGGGAACTGGTTGATGTCGGCGGCCTTGCCGGCCTTCATCAGTTGATCCGCGTATTCAGCCGAGAGGATCGAGGCGAATTCCATCGCCATGTTCTGGATGAACGGCGCGTTCGGCTCGTTCAGCGTGAACTTGACCGTGTACGGGTCGACCTTTTCGACCTTGGCGATCAGCTTGTCGAGGCCCATGTCGGTGAAGTACGGGAACGACACCGGGTACGCCTTGCGGAACGCATTGTTCGCGTCGAGCATGCGGTCGAACGAGAACACGACGTCGTCCGCATTGAATTCGCGCGTGGGCTTGAAGAACGAGGTGGTCTGGAACTTCACGCCATGACGCAGATGGAACGTGTAGGTCTTGCCGTCCGGCGAAACGTCCCACGATTCTGCGAGACCCGGTTCGACCTTGGTGCCGCCGCGCTCGAACTCGACGAGGCGGTTGTAGACGGTGAACGTGTTCGCGGTGAAGTCGGTGCCGGTCGTGTATTGGGCCGGGTCGAAGCCAGCGGGGCTGCCTTCCGAGCAGTAGACGAGCGTCTTGTTCGGAATGCTTTGCGCGGCGTGCGCGAGCGGGGCTCCAGCAATCGATGCCGCTGCGAGCGCCACGAGAGACGTCATTCGTGCAGCACGCAACAGTTTGTTTTCTTTCATGTTTCCTCCAGTTCAGTGCCGGCTTGCGCCAGCGTAGCGCGATCTTACACAGCAGGTGCCGCAGTCACAAGCAAGCCAAAAGTCCCGTCGCTTGTGGAAAACGCCGGGTTGACAGGCGTTGCGGTTGCAGCATGCTGCGGTGCAACGTAGCTTCACCCCTCTTTTTCTCTTGCCGATCAGGAACATAGCGCGCCGAAATGACGCGCGCAGCCGGGGCGCGCAGCCTTGCTGATGCAAATCGCGCAATCGCATCTCAATAAAAAACCGCGCGGCCCGGGAGTCCGGGAACCGCGCGGTTTGTTGCCGTTTGGCGGGTCGAGCGTGCGGGCCCTAGAAGCGCAGCCGCTCGCAAATGGCCTTGGTGGCCGGCGCCGCGTTGAGCGTGTAGAAGTGGATGCCCGGCACGCCCGCCTCGACGAGACGGCGGCACAGCTCGGTCACCACGTCGAGCCCGAATGCGCGGATCGACTCGCGATCGTCGCCGAAGCTTTCCAGACGCTTGGCGACCCAGCGCGGCACTTCGGCGCCGCACATCTCCGAAAAGCGCATGAGCTGCGAGTAGTTCGTGATCGGCATGATGCCGGGCACGATGGGAATATCCACGCCCAGTTTCTTCGCGTCGTCGACGAAGCGGAAATACGCGTCTGCGTTGAAGAAGTACTGCGTGATCGCCGAATTGGCGCCCGCTTTTACCTTTTGCGCGAACGCTTCGAGGTCGTGACGCGGCGAACGCGCCTGCGGGTGGTACTCGGGATACGCGGCCACTTCGATGTGGAACGCGTCGCCGGTTTCCTCGCGGATGAAGGCGACGAGTTCCGACGCGTAGCGCAATTCGCCCACCGCGCCCATGCCCGAGGGCAAGTCGCCGCGCAGCGCCACGATGTGGCGGATGCCGTGCGAGCGGTACTCGCCGAGAATCGCGCGCAGGCTCTCTTTCGAGGAGCCGATGCACGAGAGATGCGGCGCCGCCTCGATGCCAGCCTTCGCGATGTCGACGACGGTGTCGAGCGTGCCCTGTTGCGTCGAGCCGCCCGCGCCGAACGTCACCGAGAAAAACTTCGGCTTGAGCGTGGCAAGTTCCGCCCGCGTAGCGCGCAGCTTTTCCAGGCCGTCCGGCGTCTTCGGCGGGAAGAATTCGAATGAGAGTTCGATCGGTTTCATGTTGATGAGGCCAGTGAGGCCGGGCCGCGAACGTGGGCGGCCCGGCCCGCGTCAGCCGAGGCTGCGGTTGCCGAAAATCAGCGCCGACAGCAGCCACGACACGATGCTGTACAGGATCGAGCCGAAAAATGCCGACCAGAAGCCCGACACCTCGAAGCCCTTGAGGAGCGACGCCGCCAGCCAGAAGCACAGCGCGTTCACCACGAGGATGAAGAGGCCGAGCGTGAGGATGGTCACGGGCAGCGTGAGCACGATCAGCAGCGGGCGCAGCACGGCGTTGATGAGTCCGAGCACGATCGCGACGATGAGCGCGGTGCCGAAACTGCGAATATGGATCGACGGAACGAGCCAGGTGATGATCAGGAGCGCGAGCGCGTTGATCAGCCAGGTCAGCAGCACGGTCATAAGGACTCCTTTTGCGTCGTTGCTTTTGTATCGCCAGGTGCCGGCGGCGGATGCCGCCCGCAGTCCCCACGCGTTGCGCGCGCAGGGATTGGGGTCAGCATCCGCCTGACCGCTTAAAGCGGGCTTAAAACAGCAGCCCGCTTTGTATCGCGTTGTATCGGCTTAATAGCGATAGTGGTTCGGCTTGAACGGACCGTTCTTGTCGACGCCGATGTACGAAGCCTGGTCATCCGACAGCACGGTCAGGTTCGCGCCGATGCGCGCGAGGTGCAGGCGTGCAACCTTTTCGTCGAGGTGCTTCGGCAGCACGTACACCTTGTTCTCGTACTTCTTGCCCTGCGTGAACAGTTCGATCTGCGCGAGCGTCTGGTTCGTGAACGAGTTCGACATCACGAACGACGGGTGGCCCGTGGCGCAACCGAGGTTCACGAGGCGGCCTTCGGCCAGCAGGATCACGCGCTTGCCGTCCGGGAAAATGATGTGGTCGACCTGCGGCTTGATGTTTTCCCACTGGTACTGGCGCGTCGACGCAACGTCGATTTCCGAGTCGAAGTGGCCGATGTTGCAGACGATGGCGTTGTGGCGCATCGCCTTCAGGTGATCGTGGTTCAGCACGTGGTAGTTGCCCGTGGCCGTCACGAAGATGTCGGCCTTGTCGGCGGCGTATTCCATCGTCACGACGCGGTAGCCTTCCATCGCCGCCTGCAGCGCGCAGATCGGATCGATTTCCGTGACCCACACCGTGGCGCCGAGACCGCGCAGCGACTGCGCGCAGCCCTTGCCCACGTCGCCGTAACCGGCCACGACCGCGATCTTGCCCGCGATCATCACGTCGGTCGCGCGCTTGATGCCGTCCACGAGCGACTCGCGGCAGCCGTACAGGTTGTCGAACTTCGACTTCGTGACCGAGTCGTTGACGTTGATGGCGGGGAACGGCAGACGGCCTTCCTTCTCCATCTGGTACAGGCGGTGCACGCCGGTCGTGGTTTCTTCGGTCACGCCCTGGATGTGCGAAAGGCGCTTCGAGTACCACTGCGGATCGACGTCGAGGTGCGCGGCGATCGACTTGTAGAGCGCGACTTCCTCTTCGTTCGTCGGCTTGGCGATGACCGAGCGGTCCTTTTCAGCCTTCGAGCCGAGGATCAGCAGCAGCGTGGCGTCGCCGCCGTCGTCGAGGATCATGTTGGCGAACTCGCCGTTCGGCCATTCGAAGATGCGGTGCGAGAACTCCCAGTACTCGTCGAGCGATTCGCCCTTGAACGCGAACACCGGCACGCCGCCCTGCGCGATTGCGGCGGCGGCGTGGTCCTGCGTCGAGAAGATGTTGCACGAGGCCCAGCGGACATCGGCGCCGAGCGCGGTGAGCGTCTCGATCAGCACGCCCGTCTGGATCGTCATGTGCAGCGAACCGGCGATGCGCGCGCCCTTGAGCGGCTGCTGCGCCTTGTACTCTTCGCGGGTTTGCACGAGGCCCGGCATTTCGGTCTCGGCGATATTGAGTTCCTTGCGGCCCCAAGCGGCAAGCGACATATCGGCGACGATGAAATCTTTGGCTTGATCTTGCGGAACTGCGGCGTTCATCACGCCCTCCTTTCTAAAAGTGACTAGAAATTAAAGACGTGAGCGCCGTTTCAGTGCGGTTGATTCAGTGGATTCAACCGGATTGAAGCACTTTCGAGCCTGGCGGGTTACAGAAAACCCGTCGCAACGCTCCTCGAAAGCGAGCCGAGATTGTAGCAAATCGGGATGGCGTCCGCGCGCGTGCGCATTGCCGATAAAAGCGGGCGCGAACGCGCCCGCAGGACTTTAAACCGGCAAGAAACTGAGCGCCGGCGCGAGCAGCACCATCACCACGCCCGCGATCATCATCGTGAGGCTCGCCACCACGCCTTCTTCGCTGCCCAGCTCGCGCGCCTTCGCCGTGCCCACGCCGTGCGCCGCCGCGCCGAAGAGCGCGCCGCGCGCGAGGCGCGTGCGCAGCGGCACGAGGCCCAGCACCAGTTCGCCGAACAGCATGCCGCACACGCCCGTGGCGATCACAAAGAGCGCGGTGAGGTCACGCGGCGCGTGGATCTTGTCCGACACCGCGAGCGCGAACGGCGTGGAGATCGAGCGCGTCATCAGGCTGCGCTGCAGATCGGGCGACAGGTGCAGGAGCTTGGCCAGCGCGAGCGAGCCGCCCACTGCCACGACGATGCCGACCGTCACGCCCACGGTGAGCGAGATCCAGTGGCGTTTGAGCAGGTCGCGGTACTCGTAGATCGGCACCGCGAAGGCCACGGTGGCCGGCCCGAGCAGCCACATGAGCCAGCGCGTGTCCTGGAAGTACACGGGGTACGGAATATGGAGCACGAGCACGAACACGCCGAGCACGGCGGGCACCGCAACGAGCGGCGTGAGCCAGGGCGAGCGAAAGCGCGCATAGAGCGCCTTCGAGGCGAAATAGAGCGCAACGGTGAGGATGAAGCAGCCGGCGGCGATGAGCCGCGCCGCGTCGTCGGCGAACAGGGACGAATAAAACGTGTTCATGACGGAATCATCCTCACTCTATTCAGGACGTTGCAGCCTCAAGCCCGCGCCAGATGGCGCGAGTGCCGCGAATCGCGCACGCGGCGCAGCGCGAGGCGCCGCTCGAGCTTCGCGGCCTGTTCGACCGCAAACGCCACGGCCACCATTACCATCAGCGTGCCGCCGACCACGACGAGCGCGAGTCGCCAGCCATCGGCGCGAAAGAGGCCGCCATACTTCACGGCTGCGACGGCAGCCGGAATGAAGAACAGCAGCATGTCGGAAAGCAGCCAGTCGGCGCCCGCCTTGACCCAGCGCGGCGTGACGCCGCCGCAAAAGAGCAGTGCGAGCAGCAGCACGAGGCCCACCACGCCACCCGGCACCGGCAGGTGCGTGAAGCGCGTGAGGGCGTCGGCGGCGTACCAGACGCCTGCGAGCAGCGCCGATTGCACGGTAATGCGGCCGATACGGCGCCCGAAGCTCGCCATGCCGCCCATGTTGCCGACGTTGCGTTCAGCGCTTTCTGAGACTTTCGCGGTCGCGTTGGAGGTAGTCATGGCAAACCCTAAGTGACACTGGAATGGAAGTCAGTATAGGGTGCAGCGCAGCATAAACATAATGACTTAAGATCATCTGCTACATTCCATATTGGAATGCACCAACTCAGCACCCGGCTGAGCGTGTTTTCTGCACATTTGTGGAGTCCCGATCGTGGAACTGCGCGCGCTTCGCTATTTCATCGAGGTGGTGCGGCAACAGAGCTTCACCGCCGCGGCCGAAAAACTGCATGTCACCCAGCCGACCATCAGCAAGATGGTGAAGGCGCTCGAAGACGAGACCGGCACCCAGCTCCTGCTGCGCGACGCGCGCCAGATGGTGCTCACCGACGCCGGGCGCATCGTCTACCAGCGCGGCCAGGACGTGCTCGCCGCGCAGGCGCAGCTCCAGGCCGAACTCGCCGATCTCGGCACCCTCGGGCGCGGCGAACTCACCATCGGTATCCCGCCGATGGGCGGCTCGCTCTTCACGCCCGCCATCGCCACGTTTCGCCAGCGCTATCCGAAGATCGAGCTGAAGCTTTTCGAGCAGGGGTCGCGTGCCATCGAAGCCGCGCTGATCTCAGGCGAGCTGGAACTGGGCGGCGTGCTGCTGCCCGTCGATCCCGCACTGATCGACGTCCTGCCGATTTCGCACGAGGTGCTGTGGCTCGTCGCGCGGCGCGGCTCGCGCTGGGACAACAAGCTCGCCGTGCCGCTCGCGGAGCTGGCCGGCGAGCCGTTCGTGTTCTACGGCGAAAGCCTCGCGCTCAACGACGTCGTGCTGAACGCGTGCCGCACGGCCGGCTTCGTGCCGCAGGTGGTGGGACGCAGCGGCCACTGGGACCTGATGGCCGCACTCGTGCTCGCGGGCGTGGGCATTGCGCTGCTGCCCGCGCCGTACGTGCGCCGGCTCGACGCCGAGCGCTTCACCTGCCTGCCCGTGAGCGAGCCGCAGATCACCTGGGACATGGCGATCGGCTGGAAACGCAGCGGCTATCTCTCGCACGCGGCGCGCGCGTGGCTCGACGTCGCGCGCTCGGAATACGGCAAGCCCTTCACGTTTCTCGACGACTTCGTGCACCCGCCGGGGATGGAAAAGCAGCCGGGCAAGCCTGGCTGAAACCTGCGACGAGCGAGGGCGAACCCTCAGGCGTCGACGTGCTGAAGCGCCGTATCGCGCTCGCATCTCGTTTGTGCGATGAAGTCGGCCGCCCGCTCGCCGATCATCACGCAAGGCGCATTCGTGTTGCCGCCGATGAGTGTCGGCATGACCGAGGCATCGGCGATGCGCAGCCCCGTCACGCCGCGCACGCGCAACTGCGGATCGACGACGGAACGCGCGTCGCCGCCCATGCGGCAGGTCGCGACGGGGTGATAGATCGTGTCGGCATGGCGGGCGATCGTCTCGCGCAAGTGCGCGTCGCTCTGCTCGCCATGCGTGTAGAGTTCGCGGCCGCCCAGCTGCGCGAGCGCGGGCGCGTCGAGTATGCGCCGCGCGAGCCGTGCGCCCTGCACGAGCGCGTCGAGGTCGCGCGGATCGCAGAGAAAGCGCGGGTCGATCGTGGGCGCCACGCGCGCGTCGGCGCTCGCGAGCGTGACCGTGCCGCGGCTCGCCGGGCGCAGCACGCACACGTGCAGCGAATAGCCGTGGCCCCAATGCAGGCGGCGGCTGTGATCGTCGACGAGTGCCGTGCAGAAGTGCAGCTGCAGGTCGGGCCGGTCGAGTTCCGGGCGGCTCTTCAGAAAGCCGCCCGCCTCCGCCACGTTGGTCGTGAGCATGCCGCGCCGGCCCTGCAGATAGCGCACGAAGCCCGCCGTCATGCGCGCCGCGCCGCGCAGCGAGTAGCCCACGGTGTCGCTCGAACGCACGCGCTTGTTGAAGGTGAAATCGATATGGTCGATCAGGTTGCGGCCGACCTCGGGCGCGTCGTGGCGCACCGCAATGCCGAGCGCGCGCAGTTCGTCGGCGGGGCCGATGCCCGAGCACATCAGCAACTGCGGCGAGTTGAACGCGCCCGCCGCGAGGATCACCTCGGCACGCGCCCGCAGGGTCTCGATCGCACCGCCGCGCGCAAGCTCCACGCCGCTCGCGCGCGCGCCGTCGAAGCGCACGCGCAGGACCGTCGCATCGGCGATCAGATGCAGGTTCGGCCGCTCGCGCCCATACAGATACGCGCGCGCCACCGTGCAGCGTTCGCCGCCGCGCTGCGTCACCTGATAGAAGCCGACGCCCTCCTGTTCCTCGCCGTTGAAGTCGTCGTTCATACGAAAGCCCGCCTCGCGCGCGGCCTCGACGAAGCGCGCGGCCACCGGATTGCGCTCGCGCAGGTCGGCCACGCACAGCGGGCCGCCCGCGCCGTGCCAGGCGCTCGCGCCGCGCTCGTTGTCCTCGGCGCGCAGAAAGTACGGCAGCACATCGCGCCACGCCCAGCCCGTGCAGCCGAGCTGCGCCCATTCGTCGTAATCGAGCGGATGGCCGCGCGTGTAGATCATCGCGTTGATGGTGCTCGACCCGCCGAAGCCGCGGCCGCGTGGCTGGTAACCGCGCCGTCCGGCGAGTCCCGGCTGCGGCACGGTTTCATAGGCGTAGTTGTTTTTCGTGCGAAACGGGACGAGCGCGGCGACGCCGAGCGGCATGTTGACGAACGGGTTGCGCGCCGTATGCGGCCCGGCTTCGACGAGCGCGATGCTCGCCTGCGGGCAACGGTCGGCCAGCCGGCCCGCCAGCGACGCGCCACCCGAGCCGCCGCCTACGATGATGTAGTCGTATTGCATCGTCTCCGTCTCCTGCGCCATGCCTGCCTCTTGCGAGGCCCCGGCGCGCTAATTGCACGCTCGTTCGTTTTCGGCTTCAATGGCGCATTGTAGGAAGCGTCTGATTCGGAGGTCAGCTTTTATGTCAGAGCATCTCCTCTAAACCTGACAGCGGATCGACGCCTATGATGGAAGGCGGTTCAGCCGCGAGAGCTGAAACCCGCGAGATTCCAGCAAGCGGCAAAGGGAGCGCTGGAGCGCACAAGAATCACTCACCTCACGGACGCTTCCCATGGAGCGGCCGCTGCGCACGCCTCCCCCGTCACGAGAGCGAATACAACACGAACGGCCGCGCGTGAAGCACGCCGCACGCAGCAGCCTTGCATCGGAGACAGGCAGATGAACCCGACGGAAGTCACGCATCGCCCCGGCACGACCCACGAAGTGACGAACCAGGCGCCGCCGCTCGTCGACTACAACCTCTTCACCACCGACGCGGCGCTCGGCGAGGCCCTCGCGCGCGCTGGCGCGAACTGGCACCGCGAAACGCTAGCGCGCCATGGCGAGACGCTCGGCAAGGCGCAAACGCTCGCGCTCGCGGATCTCGCCAATCGCCATGAGCCCGAACTGCACACGCATAGCCCGCGCGGCGAGCGTATCGACGCGATCGAATTCCACCCCGCCTGGCACGAGCTGCTCACGCTGCTGCGCGAGCAGGGCTTGCACGCGCTGCCCTATTCGGACCCGCAGCCTGGCGCGATGGCCGCGCGCTGCGCAGGCTACTTCCTGCACGCGCAGCTCGAATCGGGGTCGTTGTGCCCGCTGACCATGACGTTCGCGAGCATCGCCGTGCTGCAGCGCGAACCGGCGCTGTTCGAAACGCTGCGCGCGCCGCTCTACACGCGCGAGCACGACGCGCGCGACCTGCCGCTCGCGCAGAAGCGTTCGATGATGATCGGCATGGGCATGACGGAGAAGCAAGGCGGCTCGGACGTGCGCAGCAACCGCACCGAGGCGCGCCCCGCGGGCATCGAAGCCGGCCGCGGCGCGGCGTATCTGCTCACCGGCCACAAGTGGTTTTTCTCGGCGCCGCAGTGCGACGCGCATCTCGTGCTCGCGCGCACCACGGAGCACGACGGACTTTCCTGCTTCTTCGTGCCGCGCTACCGGCCGGACGGCACGAAAAACGCGGTCAATGTGCAGCGCCTGAAGAACAAGCTCGGCAACCGCTCGAACGCGAGCAGCGAAGTGGAGTTCTTCGATGCGTACGGCGTGATGATCGGCGACGAAGGCCGCGGCGTGCCGACCATCATCGAGATGGCGAACTACACGCGGCTCGACTGCGTGATCGGCAGCGCGGCGCTCATGCGCGCGGCGCTCGTGCAGGCGATCCACCACGCGCGCCACCGCAGCGCGTTCGGCCGCGTGCTCGCCGAGCAGCCGCTCATGCAAAACGTGCTCGCCGATCTCGCGCTCGAATCGGAAGCGGCGACGGCGCTCTTCATGCGGCTTGCGCGCGCCTTCGAAGACAGCGCCGAAGCGAAACCCGGCGATACCGACGACACGTTGCTCGAAGCACGCGCCTGGCGGCGCATCGTCACGCCGGGGGCGAAGTTCTGGGTCTGCAAGCGCGCGCTCGCGTTCACGGGCGAGGCCATGGAAGTCTGGGGCGGCAACGGTTACGTCGAGGAAGGGCCGATGGCGCGCTTCTATCGCGAAGCGCCCGTCAACTCGATCTGGGAAGGCTCGGGCAACGTGATGTGCCTCGACGTGCTGCGCGCGCTGGAGCGCGAGGCCGACGCCGCCCAGGCGCTCTTTCTCGCGTGGCGGCGCGACGCGCAGACTCACCCTGTTCTGAACGCCGCGCTCGACCGCCTCTCGGTGCTGCTCAATGGCGCGCCGGGCACGCGCGAGACGAGCGCGCGGCGCATCGCGCAGCAGATCGTGCTGATCGCGCAGGCCATGCTGCTGCGCGACGGTCCGCCGGAGATCGCCGAAGCGTTCATCGCCACGCGCCTCGACGAGCACGACGCCGACTGCGACCGCGTATTCGGCACGCTGCCCGCGCGCTTCGATCACGCCGCGATCATCGAACGGGCGTTTCCGTTGCGCCCGGTGTGACCTCCTCAGCACGAACCGATAGCACGAACCGATTTTTCCGTTCGTCCGCGCCAAAGCGTGGGCGAACGCGAGAGGACCGACCATGAAGCAGGACCTGCCCGAAGACTTCGCGATCAACGCACACGACGCCCCCGACGACCCGCGCGCCGCGCTCGACACGCTACTCGCCGCGCAGCGCGACGCCTTCCTGCGCGACCCGTTCCCGTCGTGGGACGCACGCGCGCGCCATCTCAGGGCGCTGCGCGACGTGCTGTTCTCGAACCGCGACGCGCTCGCCGAGGCGATGAACGCCGACTTCGGCCAGCGTTCGAAGGCGGAGGTCGCGCTCGCGGAATTCGTCGTCCTCAAGCAGGAGATCGACGCGGCGCTCAGGCACGGCGCGCGCTGGATGAAGCCGCGCCGCAGACCGGTCGGTAAATGGCTGCTGCCCGGACGTGCGAAGCTGGTGCCGCAGCCGCTTGGCGTGGCGGGGATCGTGGTGCCGTGGAACTATCCGCTGCAGCTGGCCGCGAGCCCGCTCGTGTGCACGCTCGCGGCGGGCAACCGCGCCATGATCAAGATGTCGGAGCTGACGCCGCGCACGTCCGCGCTGTTCGCGGAGCTGATCGGCAAGACCTTCGCGCGCGACCACGTGGCGGTCGTAAACGGCGACGCGTCGGTCGGCGCCGCCTTCAGCGCGCTGCCGTTCGACCATTTGCTATTCACCGGCTCGACGCGCGTGGGGCACGAGGTCATGCGCGCAGCTGCCGCAAACCTCACGCCGGTCACGCTCGAACTGGGCGGCAAGTCGCCAGTGATCATCGGTGAAGACGCGCGCCTGAACTACGCCGTGGACAGCCTGCTGCTCGGCAAGACGCTGAACGCGGGGCAAACCTGCATCGCGCCCGACTACGTGCTGCTGCCGCGCGGCCAGGAGGCGGCGTTCATCGCTCGCGCGCGCACGCGCTTCGCGCAGCTCTATCCGGACTTCGCGAACAACCGCGACTACACGTCGATCATCTCGGCGCGCCACTTCGAGCGCCTGCAACGCCTCGCCGACGAAGCTCAGGCGTGCGGCGCGCAACTGCACGCGCTGGGCACGCACGACGCGGCCACGCGGCGCTTCGCGCCCGTCATCGTGACGAACGCCGGCGCGCAGACGGCGCTCATGCAGGAGGAAATCTTCGGGCCGCTCTTGCCGCTCGTGCCCTACGACACGCTCGACGAAGCGTTGCGCTACGTGAATGCGCGCCCTCGCCCGCTCTCGCTCTATCTCTATGCCGACGACCCGCGCACGGTCGAGCGCGTGACGCACGAAACGGTGGCGGGCGGGATGTCGGTGAACGAGACGCTCATGCATATCGCCGCCGAGGGGCTGCCGTTCGGCGGCGTCGGCCCGAGCGGCATGGGCGCGTATCACGGCTACGAGGGCTTCGTCACGTTCTCGAAGATGAAGCCGGTCTTCACCCAGGTGCGGCTGAATGCGCGCGGGCTCATCGCGCCGCCCTACGGCAAGCGCGTCGGCTGGCTGATCAAGTTGATGTTGAGGGATTGAAGGGCAGCGCGGGGCGGGTGCCGGCGATCCTGCGGATGTCGCTGATATCGCGTGGGGCGCCGCCGGCTGTCGCTCCGGCGGCTTGCGTTTGCGCGGCGGCTTTGACCTTCGCGTCGTTATCCGCTTCGAGGCGGTGCAGCCACGCCAGCAGTTCGGCCACCGCCTGATAGAGCTGCGGCGGGATCTTGGCGTCGAGGTCCACGCGCATGAGCAGCGAGACCATCTCCGGCGCTTCGTGCACGTAGAGGCCCGCTTCCTTCGCGCGTTGCACGATCATCTCCGCGACGAGGCCGTAGCCCTTCGCGACCACGCGGGGCGCGCCGTCGCCGTCGGGGGCGTCGTAGGCGAGCGCGGCGGCGCTCTTGCGGTGCGTGCGGCTCATCACAACTCCCAGTCGTGGTCGAGGCGGTGGCTCCGCTGATCGGTCGCGTCGGCGCCCGGTCGCGCGGCGGACGCCTCCGCCGCGGCGCCAGCCTGCGCGGTCTGCGTGGTGGATGCGGCGGAAGTGGTTTGTGCGGCGTAGGCGCTCGCAGCGCTCGCTGCCCTGGCCGCCTCGGCGGGACTTGCCGCGGGGCCGCTGCCGATCTCGCGGATCGAGAGCCCCGCGAGCGTGAGCCCGAGCGCTTCGAGCCGACCGCGCAGCGATTCGCTTTCTGCGGTCAGGCGCGCGGCGCCGCCCGCATTCGCCTGCACGCGCACGGCGAGCGTCGAGCCTGTGAGCGTCAGTTCCGCGTCGACGGTGCCGAGCTTCGGCAGCGCAAGCGTGAGCCGCGTGCGCCATGGGATGTCGTCGGCATCCACACCGCCTGCGCCCGAGTGCGGGTCGCGGGCATCGTAGTCGTCCTGCTGGATGCTCCAGTCCACCCGCACGCCCGGCCAGGCCTCGCCGTTCCAGCGAAACTCACCGGTGGCAAGCAGATCGAGTTGCTGGCGCACGAGCGGAATCACAGCCGGATGGACCGTCGGCCCGGCGCCCTGCGCGGCGGCCTCATGCATCGCGGGCAACAGGGTGTCGGCGAGCGTCGCGCGCGCCTGGGCCTGGTTCGCGGCCGCGTCGCCGTGCAGATCGGCCAGCCCGGGAAAGGCCCGCGCCAGTGCGGCATCGAGCGCGTTTGCCGCGTTCTGGGCATTGCCCGTTTCGCCGCGCGCGGCGCCCGGCGCGTCGGCGAACGTCTCGGTCCATTGCACGTCGTCGATCTCGTCGTCGGCCGGGCTCCAGTCGAGCGGCAGTTGCGAGTGCGCGCCGAGCAGACGATTTTGCGGCTCGTCGGCAAGGTCGGCGGGCGAGAGCTGGCCGCGCAACCATTGCGCGAGGTGGGCTTCGTAGAAGAGTCCGCTCGAGCTGACCGTCTGCGCGAGCGACGCCGCGAGCGCGGCGACCGGGCCGGCCTGTGCGGCGGCGGTTTGCGCGGTTTGAGCGGTTTGGGTGGTTTGTCCGGCCTGCGGGTTTTGCGAGGACGCCGTCTGCGCGGAAGCATCGGACCCGGCGTCGGCCGCCGCGGCCAGCGCCTCGCCGGCCAGACCCTGGGCCGCGAGCGCCACGTCCGCGAGCAGCGCGGCTTGCGCCGCCTGCGCCTGCTCGCCGCCAAGACCCGGCAGCGGCAACGTGGCCGCGCCGCCGGGCGCCGCGTCGGCAGCGGGGCTGGCCCAGAGCGGCGCGCGGCCCACTACGGCGGGCGTCGCTTCGCCGCCCGAGCGGATGATGGCGTCGAGCGCCAGCGCAACCGCCGAAAGGACGGTCTCGGTCGAGTCCTGCGTACTGCTGGTGTTGGTCGCGGTGTCGGCGAGTGCGGCAGTGCCCGTTGCGAGCGCGGAGACGCCCGTCTGCGCCGCGCCGGAGGCGCTCTGCGGCCCGACCGGCGTGAGCGCCGCAATGCGGCTCGCGAGGAGCGCGGCGGCTCCGGTGTCGATTCCGTTCATGGTGTTCCGGATCTGCGCACGGCGCTGACCTGCCGGTTCATGGGGCGTTGCGCGCCGTTGCCTCGCGAGGCGCCACGCGCCGCGCTAGCGGGCGCCGTAGATTTCCTGCAAGACCCGCGCGGGCTGCACGGTGCCGTAAAAGAGCGCCGAAAGCCGTGCCATGCAAGGGCTTGCGAGATCGCGAATGGCGGCGTCGTCGGCGAGGATCTGGCGGATCAGCTCGTACTTGCGAGCCCGTTCGGTAACCGTGAGCCGCACCGCGGCTTCGGCGTCCTTCAAGGCATCGACGAGGATCCGGTACTCCTCCTGCAAGCCGATCAGATCGTTCCAGTGCGCATCGCGCGCCGCATGGAGCATCTGCTCCGACACGGCCGCTATCGCTTCGTAGCGGGCGAAGTAGTCTGCTTTTGAACTCATCTCATCAATGAGCCGGACGCTGACGCGGATGCCTGTTCGGCCATCCTCGCCACTTCCGGCGCTATCCCCAACCAGGCTTCTTCGAGCGTAGCCAGCAGTCGATCGACCTCGACCAGCATGGTCTCGCTCTGTTTAATATTGGCTTCCAGCAGGCGCTTCGTCATATAGCTGTACAGCGCATTCAGGCGTTGAGCGATCTCGCCGCCCGCCTCGACGTTCAACGCGAGCTGAAGTCCGCTCTCGATAATCCGGATCGCCTTGGCGATCGCCTCGCAACGCGGCCCGACGTTGCCGGCCTGCAAATGCATACGTGCCTGCGCAATGGCCTGGCGCGCTCCCTGGTACAGGAGAACGATCAGCTTGTGCGGGCTCGCACCCATGACCCCCGTTTCGACGCCCACGCGTGCATAGGCGTTAGCTCCAGATTGGGCAGGGGAAAACATCGGCGCTTCTCCTTGATACGTTTGGCTTGAATGCGGTCGTCCGACGCGCTGTGCAAGCACGAGCGACGGACTCTTCTAGCCGGGTTATCGGAACGTAGGGGGAGAAGCTTTAGCGCGTTGCGCGGGCAAAGGCTTCGGGCACCGTCACACCTGAATCTGCATGATGTCGGTGTAGGCGGCCACGAGCTTGTTGCGCACCTGCAAGCCGAACTGGAAGCCGATGTTGGCTTTCTGCATGTCGACCATCACGTCGTTGAGCGACACGTTGTTCGCGCCCAGTTCGAACGCCTGCGACTCGCCAACGGCCTTCTGCTGGGCGTCGCTGATCTGGTCGAGCGACGACTTGAGCGCCGCCGCGAACCCGCCGGCCGTGGCCGCGCCCGATTTTTCGTCGGCTGCGGTGGGGCCGCCGGCCGCCTGGGTCGCCATCGACTGCATTTGGGCCAAGGCGGACGTGAGCGGGGATACTGGCACGGTCATGTTTGCTCCACGAAAAGGGGACGGCAAGGTATTCCGGGGACGAGCCCCAATGCCGGAGTTTCAGCGATTGCGCCGCAATCTTCAGCGATTGCACAGCGATCCTGCGGGCCCGGCCGAGACGGCGCGCCGACAGATGCCGAATCTGGAGGAGAGCATAGCAGCGGGTCCGTTTCGGCAGCCCCGAAACTAGGGGGAAAACCCGGCTCTATTCGCGCAATCGGCTTGCCAGTGGCCCCGGATAATGCGTCTCGTGAAAGTCTCCGCCATGCAAGGCGAGACCTGGAAGCCTCCGGAGATACCCGTCGCATGGATTCGACTGCCAATTCTTTGATCAACCCCGACGCCCGCATGGGCCTCGCCACCTCTGGCGCGGGCGCCGCGCCCGGCGCTGGCGCGGGCGCAGGCCTGGGCGGCGCGGATGACCTCGGCGGCGGCTTCGCGCAACGCCTCGGCTCGCTCTCGTCGCTGCGCAACGTGCGCGGCAACCCGCGCGCGCCGCTCATTTTTGCCGTGGCGGTGCTCGTGGCCGTGGTCGCGGGTCTCGTGCTGTGGTCGCGCGCGCCCGACTACAAGGTGCTGTACAGCAACCTTTCGGACCGCGACGGCGGCGCCATCATTACTGCGCTCCAGGCCGCAAACGTTCCCTACAAGTTCTCGGACGCCGGCGGCGCCATCCTCGTGCCCGCCGAGCAGGTCAACGAAATGCGCCTGCGCCTCGCCTCCCAGGGCCTGCCGAAGAACGGTTCGGTCGGCTTCGAGCTGATGGACAACCAGAAGTTCGGCATCAGCCAGTTCGCCGAGCAGGTGAACTACCAGCGCGCGCTCGAAGGCGAGCTCGAACAAACGATTCAGTCGATCGCGAGCGTGAAGTCGGCGCGCGTGCATCTGGCCATTCCGAAGCCCTCGGTGTTCGTGCGCGAGCGCGAAGCGCCCTCCGCCTCGGTGCTCGTGAACCTGTATCCGGGCCGCATCCTCGACGACGGCCAGGTCGCCGCGATCACGCACATGGTGGCTTCGGCCGTGCCGGACCTGCCGGTGCGCAACGTGACGGTGGTCGACCAGGACGGCAACCTGCTCACGCAGAGCGCCACGGGCGTAGGCCTCGATGCCTCGCAGCTCAAGTACGTGCGCCAGGTCGAGCACGACACCCAGGCGCGCATCGATGCGATCCTCGCGCCCCTGTTCGGCGCCGGCAACGCACGCTCGCAGGTGAGCGCCGACCTCGACTTCTCGAAGCTCGAGCAGACCTCCGAAGCCTACGGTCCGAACGCCAATCCGCAGGCCGCCGCCATCCGCAGCCAGCAGCAGAACATTTCGACGGAAATGCAGCAAAGCGGCGCGGGCGGCGTGCCCGGCGCGCTCACGAACCAGCCGCCGCAGCCGGCTTCGGCGCCCATCAGCGCGCCGGCGGGTGCCAACGGCGCGTCGGCTCCGGTGCCGGTCTCCGATCATCGCGACACCACCACGAACTACGAGCTCGACAAGACCGTGCGCCACTATCAACAAGCGCCGGGCGACGTGAAGCGCCTGTCGGTCGCCGTGATCGTGAACTATCAGCCGAAGATGGACGCCAAGGGCCACGCCACCATGCAGCCGCTCGACGCGCAGAAGCTCGCGCAGGTCGAGCAGCTCGTGAAGGACGCCATGGGCTACGACGCCAAGCGCGGCGACTCGGTGAACGTGGTGAACGCCGCGTTCCAGACCGAAGTCGACCCGAACGCGAACCTGCCGTGGTGGCGTCAACCGGACATCCTCGCCCTTGCGAAGCAGATTGCGACGTGGCTCGGCATTGGCGCGGTGGCTCTCTTCCTCTATTTCGTGATGGTGAAGCCGGCGCTGCGCCGCGCGTTCCCGCCGCCCGAGCCGGTTGCGCCCGCGCTGCCCGGCATGGGCGACGGCGAGCCGCTGATGCTCGACGGTCTCCCCGAAGCGGTGCGCATCGGCGGCACCGGCGCGGAAGGCGAAGACAGCGCGGAAAGCGAAGCCGCCCTGCTCGCCTTCGAAAACGAGAAGAACAAGTTCGAACGCAACCTGGAATACGCGCGCAACATCGCGCGCCAGGATCCGAAGATCGTCGCAACCGTCGTGAAAAGCTGGGTGAACGATGAACGCTGAAGGCGCAACCAAGAGCGCGCTGCTGCTCATGTCGATCGGCGAGCAAGAGGCCTCCGAGGTCTTCAAGTTCCTCGGTCCGCGCGAAGTGCAGAAAATCGGCGCCGCCATGGCGGCGCTCAGGAACGTCAAGCGCGAAGAGATCGAAGTCGTGCTGCAGGAATTCGTCAAGGAAGCCGAGCAGCACACCGCCTTCTCGCTCGACTCGAACGACTACATCCGCAACGTGCTCAACAAGGCGCTGGGCGAGGACAAGGCCGGCGCGATCATCGACCGCATTCTGCAAGGCGGCGACACGAGCGGCATCGAAGGCCTCAAGTGGATGGACTCGGGGTCGGTGGCCGAACTCATCAAGAACGAGCACCCGCAGATCATCGCGACGATCCTCGTGCACCTCGACCGCGACCAGGCATCGGAAATCGCTTCGTGCTTCACCGAGCGCCTGCGCAACGACGTGCTGCTGCGTATCGCGACGCTCGACGGCATCCAGCCGCAGGCGCTGCGCGAACTCGACGACGTGCTCACGAACCTCCTCTCGGGCAGCGACAACCTCAAGCGCAGCCCGATGGGCGGCATCCGCACGGCGGCCGAAATCCTCAACTTCATGACGAGCCAGCACGAAGAAGGGGTGATCGAGAACGTCCGCCAGTACGACGCGGAACTCGCACAGAAGATCATCGATCAGATGTTCGTGTTCGAGAACCTGCTCGACCTCGAGGACCGCGCGATCCAGCTGCTGCTCAAGGAAGTCGAGTCGGAGTCGCTCATCATTTCGCTCAAGGGTGCGCCGCCCGCGCTGCGCACCAAGTTCCTCTCGAACATGTCGCAGCGTGCGGCCGAACTGCTCGCCGAAGACCTCGACGCGCGCGGTCCGGTGCGCGTGTCGGAAGTCGAGGCACAGCAGCGCCGCATCCTGCAGATCGTGCGCAACCTCGCCGAGAGCGGCCAGATCGTTCTAGGCGGCAAGGCAGAAGACGCTTATGTCTGACACGAGCTCCGCGAACAGCCATCGCTCGGCGTACCAGCGCTGGGAGATGGCCTCGTTCGACCCGCCGCCTCCCCCGCCGCCGCCGCCCACGCCCGACGAAACCGCGGCGTTCGAGGCCCAGCTCCATGCGCTGCGCGACGCGGCCCACCAGGAAGGGCTGCGATCCGGGCACGTGGCGGGCCAGGCGCTCGGCTATCAGGCCGGGCACGAACAGGGCCGCCAGCAGGGCTTCGAGCAGGGCCAGGCCGAAGCGCGCGCACAGGCGGCACAGCTCGCGGCGCTCGCCAGCCGCTTTAGCGACGCGCTCGAAACGGCGCAGGCCGGCGTGGCCGAGACGCTCGTGGAACTCGCGCTCGACATCGCGCAGCAGGTCGTGCGCCAGCACGTCCAGCACGACCCGACGGCGCTCGTCGCGGTCGCGCGCGAAGTGCTCGTGGCCGAGCCGCAGCTCGCCGGTTCCCCGCAGCTCGTGGTGAGCCCCGCCGATCTGCCGATCGTCGAGGCTTATCTGCTGGACGACCTTCAGACGCGCGGCTGGAGCGTGCGCACCGACCCGACCATCGAGCGCGGCGGCTGCCGCGCGCAGGCCGCGACGGGCGAAACCGACGCCAGCATCCGCACGCGCTGGGAGCGCGTCACGGCCGCGCTCGGCAAGGCACGGCCATGGTGAACCACCCGCAACCGCCGAGCCATCAGACCATCCACACGGGCGGTCTCACGCCGCTCGAGCAGGAACTCGCGCTCGCCTCGTTCGGCCCGCTCGCGAGCGACCCGGCACAGCTTGGCGCGTTGCTCGTGGGCGACCTCGACATTCCGGGCATTCCGGCCAAACGCGAGGCACGCGAGCAAGGCGCCATCGATGCGATCGACGCCGCGCTCGCCGCGGACGCCGCCGATGCGCCGCCAGGCATGACGGATCACGGCGCGCCGGTCGTGGCGGCCGAAACCCCGAGCGCACCCTACGTACCGCCGGCGAACTACGACCCGGCCAACCCGTTCCTGACCTCGTGGAACGCGCAACTGCGCGGCGTGCGCGAGCGCAATGCGCTCGCCCTGCCGCTGCGCGGCTGCGGGCGCCTCACGCGCGCGGCGGGCCTCGTGCTCGAAGCCGTGGGGTTGCGCCTCTCCGTGGGCGCCGAGGTGATGATCGAGCTGCCGCCGGGCAGCTCGCTGCCGATGGCCGAAGCGGAAGTGGTCGGCTTCGGCGGCGACAAGCTCTTTCTGATGCCGACGACCGAAGTCGCGGGCCTGTTGCCCGGCGCGCGCGTCTGGCCGCTGGAAACCGCGCCGATCGCCGACCCGAAGGCCGGTGCGAAACGCCTGCCGGTGGGCTGGGGCATGCTCGGCCGCGTGGTCGATGCCTCGGGCCGCCCGCTCGACGGCCTGGGCCCCTTGAACACCGAGGCCGATGCGCCGCTCACCTCGCCCGTCATCAATCCGCTGAACCGCGAGCCGATCCACAAGGTGCTCGACGTGGGCGTGCGCGCGATCAACTCGCTGCTCACGGTCGGGCGCGGCCAGCGCATGGGCCTCTTCGCGGGCTCGGGCGTCGGTAAATCGGTGCTGCTCGGCACGATGGCGCGCGCAACCAGCGCGGAAGTCATCGTGATCGGCCTGATTGGCGAGCGGGGCCGCGAAGTGAAGGAATTCATCGAGCAGATCCTGGGCGAGGATGGCCTTGCGCGCTCGGTCGTCGTGGCCGCGCCGGCCGACGTTTCGCCGCTCCTGCGCTTGCAGGCCGCCGCGTACACGACGTCGCTGGCCGAATATTTTCGCGACCAGGGCAAGCACGTGCTGCTGCTCATGGACTCGCTCACGCGTTACGCGATGGCCCAGCGCGAGATCGCGCTCGCCATCGGCGAGCCGCCCGCGACCAAGGGCTATCCGCCTTCGGTGTTCGCCAAGCTGCCGGCGCTCGTCGAGCGCACCGGCAACGGCCCCGAGGGCGGCGGCTCGATCACGGCGTTCTACACCGTGCTCACCGAAGGCGACGATCAGCAGGACCCGAT
Source organism: Paraburkholderia sp. BR10872 (assembly GCF_040965835.1). NCBI lineage: Bacteria > Pseudomonadati > Pseudomonadota > Betaproteobacteria > Burkholderiales > Burkholderiaceae > Paraburkholderia > Paraburkholderia sp. BR10872. The sequence continues at coordinate 151,757 of NZ_JBFRCN010000004.1, read as the reverse complement.
CGCCGACTCGGCGCGCGCGATTCTCGACGGCCATATCGTGCTCTCGCGCGCGCTCGCCGAAGCGGGGCATTATCCGGCCATCGACATCGAGGCCTCGATCAGCCGCGCGATGACCGCGCTGATCGACGACCAGCATCTGAACCAGACGCGCGCGCTCAAACAGATGCTTTCGCGCTATCAGCGCAACCGCGACCTCATCAACGTGGGTGCGTACGTGAGCGGGCGCGACGCCGTGCTCGACCGCGCGATCGCGCTGTATCCGCGCATCGAGGCCTTTCTTCAGCAGGGTTTTCGCGAAACCGCGAACTATGATCAGAGCGTCGAGATGCTCGGCCAGCTGATTGGAGCCAGGACATGACGAAACAAACCGCGCTGCAAACCTTGATCGGCCTCGCGCAAGACGACGTCGACGCCGCCACGCAAAAGCTCGGGCGCGTGCAGCGCGAGCGCGTCGAGGTCGAAAAGCAGCTCCAGGCGCTCATCACCTACCGTGACGAGTACCACACGCGTTTCACCGAATCGGCGCGCAGCGGCATGGCTGCAGGCAACGTGCGCAACTTCCAGGCGTTCATCGACACGCTCGACGCGGCGATCGAACAGCAGCGGCGCCTGCTCGAGCAGGCCACCGCGCGCGTGGAGGCCGCCAAGCCCGAGTGGCAGCGCAGCAAGCAGAAGCTCGGCTCGTACGAGGTGCTGCAAACCCGCCATGACGATGTGCAGGCCCGCAAGGACGCCCGCCGCGAACAGCGCGACGCCGACGAGCACGCCGCCCGCGTGCTGCGTATGCGCACGTCGCAACATCCGTAACACGTTTTCGAGGCCGCCAGTATGTCGCTCCTCTCTTCCCTTTCTTCGCTGTTCGGCGCCGCCACGGACGCCGTGACGGGCAATTCCACCTCGAACGCCGTGTCGAACACGGCAGCGAACGCCATCAGCCAGGCCGATGCCGCCAGCCAGGGTTTCGCGCAGACGCTGCAGCAGCAGATGAACGCACAAAGCGCGCAGGCGAACCAGAACGCCCAGGCGGCGCAAAGCGCGCAGTCGAATGCGTCGGCGCAGTCCAATTCGAACACGTCGAGCAGCAGCGCCTCGCAAAGCAGCAGCAGCAACAGCAGTGCTTCGCAGACGCCCAGCTCGAGCTCGAGCCAGGCCTCGCAGGGCACCTCGAGCGCCGATCACCGCGCCGCCGCCGCGCGCACCCAGCAAAAGCAGGCCACTGACGCAGGCGCGCAGGCCGCCGCGGCTCAAGCCCAGCAGGCGCAGCAAACGCAGCAAGCGCAGCAGGGCCAGCAGACCCAGGACAACACGAGCACCGACACGAACGCCGACGGCAGCCAGGCGAGCAGCGACAGCACGCTCGCCGGCGTCGCCTCCGCGGCGGCAGCAGCGGCCGCCACGGCAGCCACAGCAGTTGCCGGCGCGGCAGGCGACGGCACGGCCACGGGCAGCGCCGCGAGCAGCGCCTCGACGTCGGTGCACGACGCCCTGCAAGCCGCGCTCGCGCAGCTGCGCGGCGGCGCGGCTACGCTCGCCACGCATGCGGTGAGCACGGCCGGATCGGCTGCGAATGGCGCAACCACGGCCAGCACGGGCTCGGGTTCGAACATCGTCAGCAGCTTCGCCTCGCATTTGAGCGCGACCGCCCAGAGCAAGGCGTTCAGCACGGCCGCAAGCAGCGGCGCGAGCGCCGACGCGGCCAAGGGCGCCACGACGGCCGCGACCGACGCCGCGAAGGCCGCCACCGACGCGCTCACGGCAGCGGCACAGCAGCAGGCAGGCGCCGCCACGCAGACCGACGCCACGGCGAGCACCGCGACGACCGACGCGCTCGCCGCGACCCAGGCCGCGGCGGTCGCCGCCGCGACGGCCGCGCAGGCCCAGGCCGCCCAGGCGGCCAGCGCAAGCGCGAATCCGGCGGCGGCGGCCGCCTCCGCGTCGATCGCGCCGCAGGTCGGCACGAACGACTGGGAAGACGCGCTCAGCCAGAAGGTCGTGTTCCTCTCGAACGCACACCAGCAGTCGGCGGAACTCACGCTCAATCCGAAGGATCTCGGACCGCTCCAGGTCGTGCTGCAGGTCTCGGACACCCACGCGCACGCCCTCTTCGTCTCGCAGCACCAGCAGGTGCGCGAGGCCGTCGAGGCGGCCCTGCCGAAGCTGCGCGAGGCCATGGAGCAAAACGGCATCGGCCTTGGCAGCGCGAGCGTGAGCGACGGCTTCTCGCGCCAGATGAACCAGCAGGCGCAGCAGGACGGCAGCGGTTCGGGCCGCTCCGGCCGTTCCGGTTCCGGCTCGGGCAGCACGCTCGCCGCAACGGATGCCGTGGACGATACGAGCAGCGCCGCGAGCGTCACGCAGCGCTCCGTCGGCCTGATCGACACCTTCGCCTGACACCCTGCTGAACGCACCCGCGCCCAGCGGCGGCGCGCCCTGACCTCTCGTCCTTGCGCGCCCGGCTTGCCGCGGCGCGCAACAAAACCACGAGATAGCCGGAATTCCCCCGTCTATTCCTCCCATCGCTGAAAGGCAAAAGCCGGAACAATGCAGCATGCCCGGACTGACCACCAGGTCGGTGCCCCGGACCCTTGCAAGCATCCAGGCTGACTTTCGACATGGCGACCACCACCGCATCCCAGCAAGCCGCGCCCCAGGGCGCGAAACCCGGACCGATGAAGCGCATTATCGTCATCGCGCTCATTGCGATCCTCGCCGCCGCCGCGGCGGGCGGCGCGACGTGGTTCTTCATGTCGCGCCACACGGCGAGCGCGCCGGTCACGCCGACCGCCGCGCCGCCGGCAATGCCCGTGTACTACGCGCTCGAGCCGATGACCGTCAATCTGCAGGCCGACGACGGCGAGTCGCACTACCTGCGCATCGGCCTCACGCTCAAGCTCGACAACCAGGCCACCCAGGACGCGCTCGTCGCGCGCATGCCCGAGATCCGCAGCCGCCTGTTGCTCGCGCTCTCGAACAAGCATCCGTCCGACCTCGCACCGCTCGACGGCAAGCGTGCGCTCGCCACGGAACTCGCCGTGCTGATCTCGCAGCCTGCCGGCGCGAACGAGAAGCCGATGCACGTCGACGACGTGCTGTTCACCGAATTCGTCGTCCAGTGAGCGTGACTGACATGATTCCCGCGATGGAGGGCCAGTCATCATGACGATGGGTCACGACGAGTTCATGTCCCAGGAGGAGGTCGATGCCCTCCTCAAAGGCGTCACCGGCGAAGTCGATTCCGATTCGAGCGGCTCGGAGAAGCAGGGCGTACGGCCCTACAACATCGCGACGCAGGAACGTATCGTTCGCGGCCGGATGCCAGGCCTCGAAATCATCAACGAGCGCTTTGCGCGCCTGTTGCGCGTCGGCATCTTCAATTTCATGCGCCGCACCGCCGAAATCTCGGTCGGTCCGGTGCGCGTGCAGAAGTACAGCGAGTTCACCCGCAACCTGCCGATCCCGACGAACCTGAACCTCGTGCACGTGAAGCCGCTGCGCGGCACGTCGCTGTTCGTGTTCGACCCGAACCTCGTGTTCTTCGTCGTGGACAACCTGTTCGGCGGCGACGGCCGTTTTCACACGCGAGTGGAAGGCCGCGACTTCACGCAGACCGAACAGCGCATCATCGGCAAGCTGCTCAATCTCGTGTTCGACCACTACACGACCGCGTGGAAAAGCGTGCGGCCGCTCCAGTTCGAATACGTGCGTTCTGAAATGCATACGCAGTTCGCAAACGTTGCCACGCCCAACGAGATCGTGATCGTCACGCAGTTCTCGATCGAATTCGGGCCGACGGGCGGCACGCTGCACATCTGCATGCCGTACTCGATGATCGAGCCGATCCGCGACGTGCTCGCCTCGCCGCTGCAAGGCGAAGTGCTCGACGTGGATCGCCGCTGGGTGCGCGTGCTCTCGAAGCAGGTGCAGGCCGCCGAAGTCGAGCTCACGGCCGACCTCGCGCAGGTGCCCGTGACGTTCGAGCAGATCCTGAACATGAAGAAGGGCGACGTGCTGCCCATGAACATCGCAGAGCACATCACCGCCAAGGTGGACGGCGTGCCCGTGATGGAGTGCGGCTACGGAATTTTCAATGGTCAATACGCGTTGCGGGTCCAGAAGATGATCAGCGCAGCCGACACGATGAAGGAAGGTGGATATGAGTGACATCAACGGCACGAGCGCAGACGAGCCGGTGCTCGACCCGGGTTTCGAGGCTGCGGCGCCGGAAGCGGGCAGCGACTCGATGGACGACTGGGCGAGCGCGCTTGCCGAGCAGAACAGCAACGAAGCGCCCGCCGCGCAACCGGCGGCCGTGTTCCAGCCGCTTTCGAAGGTCGATTCGACCAGGACGGCCAACGACATCGACATGATTCTGGACATTCCCGTCCAGATGACCGTGGAGCTGGGCCGCACCAAGATCGCCATCCGCAACCTGCTGCAACTCGCGCAGGGCTCGGTCGTGGAACTCGACGGCATGGCCGGCGAGCCGATGGACGTGCTCGTGAACGGCTGCCTCATCGCCCAGGGCGAAGTGGTGGTCGTGAACGACAAGTTCGGCATTCGTCTCACCGACATCATCACGCCGTCCGAGCGGATCCGGAAGCTGAACCGATGAAACCCCAGGCTGTTCCCGGCGCCAACGCGCGACGCACGCAGAAGTCCCGCGGCGCGCGCGTGCTGCGATTCTCGTGGCGCCTCGCTGTACACCTCTCGCTCGCCGGCGCGGCCGTCTTCGCGGTCATGAGCGCGCGAGCCGCCGACCTTCAGGCGCTCAACGAAGCCACGCGCGCGGCATCGACTGCTTCGGGCGCCTCCGCCGTGATCGCCGGCAGCGCGGTCCCCGCGCTCGGGTTCGGCGCGGTGGTGCAGACGGTGCTGGGTCTGGCGCTCGTGATTGCCGTGGTATTCGGCTGCGCCTGGCTCGCGCGGCGTCTCGGCCTCCAGGGCGGCCCGAAGAACGCGCTCGTGAAGACCGTGGGCGGCGCATCGCTCGGCGGCAAGGAGCGCGTGGCCGTCGTCGAGATCGGCGACACCTGGCTCGTGCTGGGCGCCGCGCCCGGCAACGTGCGCCTGCTCCACACGCTGCCCGCGGGCGAGCTTCCCGCAGGCGTCGCAGCGGCCGCTCCCAACGCCCCCGCCCTCTCGGGCACCTTCGCACAGCGCTTTCGTGACGCGCTGAAAAGCGAGGCGAACAAACGCATCAACGCGCGTTTCATGCGTCACGACGGCGGAGCGCAGTAAATGCACGGCAGTTCCCTTCATGCGCCGGGCGCAGGCGGCGATGTCCGCGCGCGCGCGGCTACCCTCGCGAAGATCGCCAGAACGGCGCTTCCGTTCGCGCTGATGCTCGGCGCGGGCGCCTTCGCCCTCGCGCTGCCGCACCTGGCGCACGCGCAGAGCGCGGGCGGCCCGCAAGGCCTCCCCGCCTTCAACACGAGCCCCGGCCCCAACGGCGGAACGACGTACTCGCTGAGCGTGCAGACGATGCTGCTGCTCACGATGCTGTCGTTCCTGCCGGCGATGGTGCTGATGATGACGAGCTTCACGCGCATCATCATCGTGCTCTCGCTGCTGCGCCAGGCGCTCGGCACGACGACCACGCCGCCCAACCAGGTGCTCGTGGGCCTGGCGCTCTTTCTCACGCTGTTCGTGATGTCGCCGGTGCTCGACAAGGCCTACAACGACGGCTACAAGCCGTTCTCGGCCGGCACGATTTCGATGGACGACGCCGTGACGCGGGGTGTCGCGCCCTTCAAGACCTTCATGCTGCGCCAGACCCGCGAGTCCGATCTCGCGCTCTTTGCGCGCATCTCGCACGCGGCGCCCATGCAGGGACCCGAGGACGTGCCGCTCACGCTGCTCGTGCCCTCGTTCGTCACGAGCGAACTGAAGACGGGCTTCCAGATCGGCTTCACGATCTTCATCCCGTTTCTCATCATCGACCTGGTGGTGGCGAGCGTGCTGATGTCGATGGGTATGATGATGGTGTCGCCCGCGACGATTTCGCTGCCGTTCAAACTGATGCTGTTCGTGCTGGTGGACGGCTGGCAACTGCTGATCGGCTCGCTCGCGCAGAGCTTTACCTGAGGACACAGACATGACGCCCGAAATGGTCATGACGCTCTCTCACGAGGCGATGTATGTGGCGCTCCTGCTTGCTGCGCCGCTCCTGCTCGTCGCGCTCGTGGTGGGCCTGGTGGTGAGCCTTTTCCAGGCGGCCACGCAGATCAACGAATCCACGCTCGCATTCATCCCGAAGCTGGTCGCCATCGCGGTCACGCTCGTGATCGCCGGCCCGTGGATGCTCACGACGATGCTCGACTACATGCACCGCATCTTCACGAGCATTCCGCAGCTCGCGGGCTAAGCGCAGCCCCGGCCGCCCCTCTGCGCTTTCGGCGCTCGTCTTCCGGCACACGATGTTTACGGTCACCTACGCGCAGCTCAACGCCTGGCTCACGGCCTTCCTCTGGCCGTTCACGCGCATTCTGGCGCTCGTGGCGGTCGCGCCCGTGGTGGGCAACCGCTCCGTGCCGACGCGCGTGAAGATCGGCCTCGCGGGCTTCATCACGCTGATCGTCGCGCCTACGCTCGGCGCGATGCCGCAAGTCACGGTGTTTTCCGCCGAGGGCGTGTGGATCCTCGTCAACCAGTTCCTGATCGGCGTGGCGCTCGGCTTCACGATGCAGCTCGTGTTCGCGGTCGTCACCGCGGCGGGCGACATGATGAGCCTCGGCATGGGTCTGGGCTTCGCGAGCTTCTTCGACCCGCAGGCCAACACCAGTTCGCCAGCGCTTTCCTCCTGGCTGAACATGATGGCGATGCTGGCCTTCCTCGTGTTCGACGGCCATCTGCAGATGATCGCGGCGCTCGTCGCCACGTTCCAGACGCTGCCCGTCACGGCGAGCGTGCTCGGCGCCTCGGGCTGGCAGCTGATCGCCAGCTATGGCGCGACGATCCTCACCTCGGGCCTGCTGCTTTCGCTGCCGGTGGTGGTCGCGCTTCTCATCACCAATCTGTCGCTCGGCATTCTGAACCGCGCGGCCCCGCAAATCGGTATCTTCCAGATCGGCTTCGCGCTCACGATGCTAGTGGGCCTGCTGCTCATTCAGCTGATGATGCCGAACCTGATTCCCTACTTCGCGCGACTGTTCGACAGCGGTATCGACCAGATGGGCCGCGTGGCCGGCGCGCTGCGGCCGCACGGTTAAAACGCGCCTCGCACGACGCGCGCGCAGCGCAATAAAAAAGCGGATCGGAGTCCGCTTTTTTATCGACCGCTCAATGCCTCACGATCAAGGATTGATGTACTGGAACAGCGAGAGATTTTGCGTTGCCGCGAAGCTCTTTTGCGAAGCCGTGAGCGCGTTCGACAGTTGCTCGAACTGGCTGATCGCGGCCACTGTGTTGGTGCTCGTGAGGTCGGTGAGGTTCGACGTGACCTGCAGCGAGTTGGTCGACGTGACCGTTTGCAGCGCCTTCACTTCCTGCTCGCGGCCGCCCACGGAAGCCTGCACCGTGATCACGTTCGACAGCGAGTTGCCGATCTGCGTGAGGCCCGTGTTCAGCGCGTTGTTGAGGTTCGCGACCGCGGCGGTGGAGCCGCTCGTGGGCGTGTTCAGCGCAGCGATGATGCTGTCGATGCTCGCGAACACGTCCGTGTTCTGCGACGCCGTGGCCGGCGTGACCGAGAACGAGTCGCCCGCACTGGGCGTACCCGACATCGTCACGCTCATGCCCGAGCCGAGCGAGATTGGATTGCCTTCGGTGTAATTGGCCGGCGTCGTGGTCGTCGCCGGGCTGACGCTGTTGTCGGTCACCGTGTAGGTGAGCGCGCCCGTGGTCGCGTCGGTGGCGAACGCGATCGAGTAGTGGTCGTTGTTGGTCGCCTGGGTCGGGTCCGTCACCGTCACGCCGCTGATCACGCCCGTGCCCTTGTTCGACGAACTGCCCGAGGCCACGTTGGCCGAACCCACGGCCTGCACGCTCTGGAACACCGTCGTGCCCGTGTCGCCGACCGCGATGTTGCGCGTGCCAGCCACCTGCATCACGCGCTGGCCCGCGTCGCCGTTGTAAGTCACGCCGCCGCCCGACTTGTTCGAAAACACCTGCGAGGTGCTCTGGAAGCCCGAGAAGATGTAGTTGCCCGCGCCGTCCGTGGTATTGGCGAGCGTGAGCAGCTGGTTGCGGTCGCCTTGCATCTGCTGGGCGATCGCCTGGCGCGCCTGGTCCGTGAGCGAGCCGTTCTGCGCTTCGATGATGAGCGAGTGAATGCTCTGCATCGTGCTCGTCACGCTCGAGAGCGTCGTGTCCTCGAGCTGCAGCGCAGTGAGCGCCGTGGTCTGGTTCGACGTGTACTGCGTGAGCGTCGCGCTCGTGGCGGAAAGCGTCACGGCCTGCGCGGCGCCGAGCGGATTGTCGCCCGGGTTCGAAATCGCCACGCCGGTCGAGATCTGCTGCTGGACCTGAAGGAGCTGGGACTGCTGGTTCTCCATCGTCGACAGACTGGAGGAAAAAATCTGGGAAGTCGCGATACGCATGGGTCAGCGCCTCACTGGAAAATGCCGAGCAGGGTCTGGAACAGCGATGCCGCCGTCTGGATCACCTTGCTGTTGGCCTGATAGAGCTGTTGATACTGCAGCAGGCTCGCCGCTTCCTCGTCGAGGTTCACGCCCTGCACCGACTGCTGCTGCGAAGTGAGCTGCGTCACGAGCGACTGCTGCGACGTGTTCGACGCCTTGAGCTGGCTTGCCGTGTCGCCGATCGAGTTCACGTAGTTCGCATACGCCGTGGTGAGCGTGGTCGATCCCGTGTACGCCGTGCTCGACGTGAGGTTCGCGATCGCGAGCGCGTTGCGGCCGTCCTGCGTGCCGCTCTTGTTGCCCGCCACCGTGAACGTGTCGTTGTTCGAGGGCGTGCCCGTCATCGTGAAGCTTGCGTTCGTGACGGTGCCCGTGGAATCCATGATGGCGATCGTCGCGCCCGTGGTGGCGTCGTAGCTCACCGGCGTCGTGTTGCTCGTGATCGTGTACGTCGTCGGCGTGCTCGAGCCGGCCACGGTGACCTGCACCTTCGAACCGACGGGGAAACCGCTCAGCGTGCCGGTCGTGGTGCTCGTCGAGGCGTATGAGAGCGTGACAGGCAGCGCGCTGGTCGAGTAACCTGCGCCGACCGTGCCCTGCGAAACCGTGGCCGTGCCTGCGTTCTTCGTGGACGCCGACACGACGACCGGCGTGGCCGCCGCGATCGCCGCGGGGTCGCTGGTCGCGACCGAGAAGCTCGCGAGTGCGCCGGCCGTCGGCTGGATCATGAACGAGTCGCCCGCGCTCACCGTGCCCGAAGGCGTAATCGAAAAGCCGCCGATCTTGATCGGCGCAGTGCCGTTCGGCTGGGTCGCGACCAGCGAGTTCGTCGTCGTGTCGGTGAGGTTCCAGTTCGTGCCGTCGTAGCTCAGCTTGTAGTTGTCGGTGAGCGGCTGCGTGCTGTTCGTGAGCGTCGCGCTGACCGTGGTCTGCGTGTCGGGATTCGTCGAGCTGGCCGTGACGAGCGGGTTGCCCACCGTGAACAGATTGCCGCCCGCACCGCCCGAGAGCGTGAGACCGAGTGCGTTCTGCGAGTTCACCTGCGCGGCGAAACTCGTCACGATCGCGCCCAGTTGCGACTCCGCCGGATCGAGCGTGGACGAGACGAACGAAACGAGGCCGCCCACGGTGCCGCCTTGCAGCGCGGCCGACGACAGCACCTGCGGCGCGCCTTGCGATGCGGCGCTCGCGCCGTTCAGGCCCTGCCAGGTCACGGCCAGTTCCTGCGGGTTGGTGCTCGAAGGCTGCGTGCCGAGATTGTAGCTCTGGCTGCTGACCACGAGCGGCTGGCCGTTGCCGAGGAACACGCTGTAGCCGGTGCTGCCCTGCACGACCTGGACGCCCACGAGCTGCGAGAGGTTCGCGACCGCTTGATCGCGTTGATCGAGCAGCTGGTTCGGCTGTTGGCCGCTCGAGCTCGCGGACGTGATCTGCGCGTTGAGGTTCGCGATCTGCTGCGTGTAGGTGTTGATTTGCGAGACAGCGCTCGTGAGCTGCGTGTTCACGCTCTGGCGCATCGCGTCGTACTGCTGGCTCGCGGCGTTGATCTGGGTGGCGAGCGTCTGCGCGTCGGAGAGCACGGTTTGCCGCGCTGCGGTATCCGAAGGCGAATTCGAGACGTTCTGCAGGCCCGTGAAGAAGTTCGTGATCGCGGTGGCGATGCCCGAGGTCGGGCTGCCCACGAGATTCGAGAGCTGCGTGGCGAGGTTGTACGAAGCCGTGTACGAGCTGCTGGCCGTCTGCGCATTGTTGACGGCCGTCGTGAGGTACTGGCTGTACGCGCGCTGCACGGTCGCGGTGGTGACGCCGCTGCCGAGATAGCCGTTCGACGTGTACTGGCCTGCCGATTCCTGGTACACCGGCTTCTCGACGGTGTAGCCCGCGGTCGTCGAGTTGCTGATGTTCTCGCCGGTGGTCGAGATACCAATCTGCGCCGCCTGCAGGCCGCTCAGACCGATCGAGAAAATGTTGGACATGCGTAATCCTCGAAAGCGGCCTGCCCCCCTGGCAAACCGCGTGGTGTACTCACGGTATAACGGCAACGCACTGCAAAAATTGAGCGCCCGATGGGGACGAAAACGTTAGCGAGTGGGCGCGTGCGCGGCTGCCGCGCGGCGGGCGCGCCGGCGCAGCATGCGCTGCGCCGTCCGGGGTGTGGCGGATCGTGCGGGCGAGGCGCGTGCCGCTCAGGCACGCGCGAGCGCGCGGCGCTTCATCTCGAGCTGCGTGATATAGCGCTGCAGCGTGTTCTCGGAGGCGCCGGGCAGCGCGTCGAAGTGATAGCGGCGGTCGCCGTTGGGCAGATCGATGAAGCGCAGCACGACGAGCGCGAGATCCACGCGCAGCTTGCCGTGCGCCCGCAGGTCGAGTTCGACGTCGGGCAGCACGAGCCCCATGGCGAGGTCCGCGACGCGCTCCTCGGTCGTACGCAGTCCGAGGCCGCCGAGCGAGAGGTCATGCACCTCGTACGCAAAGCGCGGGCCGCCGCTCGGCAGCTCGCCGCGGCAGATGCACGGCTCGAGCACGGGCGTGTCGACGCGGAAGTACTCGCGCCGCTGCACGTAGAACAGCACTTCGGGGAAATCGGCTTCGAACGCGGGGTGCCCTTCGAACTCGGTGCGCCGCGGCGTAGCCGTCTTGAACTCCACGCGTACGCCGTCGGGCGAGGCGTGGAACAGGCACTCGGGCGCCGCGAGCACGCCCGTGTTCTGCTCGGGCATCGCGCCCCAGTCGAACACGAAAGTGCGCTCGCGCCCGTTGACGGCCAGAATGCGCGTGACGAGCTGTCCGCCGCGATACTGGAGGGTCAGGAAGTCGCCGCGATTGACGAGATTGCGTAGCTGAACGCCGATCTCGAGCGGATTGCGGCGCCCAAAATCGTGGGAGCCGTCGGCACCCTCGGCGCCCTCGCCTGCTTCCTGTGGATTCGACTGAACGGTATTCATCGGCCTGCCGGAAATTCGTGAACGTGCCGGCGCGAGAGCGGACCCTTTCCGCCCGCGCCGTTCGGGCGGTCCGACCGCCCGGATTGCTTTTCCATCTCGCCTGCATTAGCGGCAGACATGACGAAAAATTTAGGGATTGGGCGTAAAAAAAATGTGCCTTTTCCCTGCATGAAACACGCGTGCGCAGCTTCTTCCGGCAACTGCGCCGAGCCAACGTTTGCGGTTGCCTAATTGACGTCAACCGCGGCGCCGGGCGTCGAATCGATCGTCAGGCCATCCGCTGCATGATGGTCAGCAGCTTTTTCGCATAGTGCGGGTCGGTGGCGTAGCCCGCGCGCTGCATGCCGTGCGCGAAGCCTTCGGCGCTCTTCGAGCCGTTGATCACCGACGCGTAGCGCGGATTGTTCTTGAGCAGCGTGGCGTAGTCGGTCATCGCGTCTTCGTACGAGTCGTAGGCGCGGAACTTCTCCACCACACGATGCGGCTGGCCGTTCACGTACTCGGTCGTGACCGTCGAGACGGTCTTGCCGGTCCAGTCCTTGCTCGCCTTGATGCCGAACACGTTGTGGCTCGCCGAGCCGTCGGCGTTCTTGATCTCGCGCTTGCCCCAGCCCGATTCGAGCGCAGCCTGGCCGAGAATGAAGCGCGCCGGGATGCCCGTGGTCGAGCTGGCCTGCTGCGCGGCGTTGGCGAGCTTGTCGACGAAGGCGTCCACCGAAGCGTCGCCGTTGCCCTTGACCGGCGGCGTGAGCGCGCTGTTGCCGCTGTAGCCCGAGCCGTTGGCGAGCGCGCCATTGGCGGCAGTGTTGCCGTAGGCGCGGCCGAGCGCATTGAGCATGGCGAGGTTGCCCTCGCTCGCGTCCTTGCCCGAAAGCCCCGAGATCGCGCCCGCCACGCCGCCCGCACCACCGGCACCACCCGCGCCATCGGCACCGGCAGCGCCCCCCATGCTGCGCATGAGTTGCTTGAGCATCGCGTTCGCCACGCCGATGCCCTTGTTCGACATCTGCTGGGCGAGCTGCTGATCCATCATCGAGGTGAACTGCGCGCCGTCGTGCGAGTCGAGCGGGCCGTCGTCGGGCGTCGCGTCGCGCATGCTCTTGAGCATCATCTGCGTGAAGACCGCGTCGAACTGCTTCGCGGCCATCTTCACGCCCTGCTGGGGCGAGGCGTTCGCCGCGGCGCGCATCGAGTCGAAACCCTGCACGTCGAGCGCGAAGCGGTTGGTGAGGTCGAGGCTGCCGCCGCCGATGTTCTTCGTATTATCCAAGTTGCACCCCTTAGATGATCTCGAGGTCGGCGCGCAGTGCGCCCGCCGCCTTCATCGCCTGCAGGATCGACATCAGATCCGCCGGCGTGGCGCCCAGCGCGTTGAGCGCTTTCACGACCTCGGCGAGATTGGCACCCGCCGTTACGAGCTTGAGCGACCCGTTGTCCTGCTTCAGCTGGATCTGCGACTGCCGCGTCGCCACCGTCTGGCCGTTGGAAAACGCGCCGGGCTGGCTCACCGCCGTCTGCGTGTTCACGACGACCGAGAGATTGCCGTGCGCGACCGCGCAGCTCTCCAGCGTCACCATCTGGTTCATGACGATCGAGCCGGTGCGCGCGTTCAGGATCACCTTCGCGGCCGGCGTGGCCGGATTCACGTTGAGGTCCTGGATCTGCGCGATGAAGCCCACCTGCGACCCCGGATCGGCCGGCCCGTGCACCTGGATCGTGCGGCCGTCGAGCGGCGAGGCCGTGCCCGGGCCGAACATGTTGTTGACGGCCGAGACGATGCGCTGCGTCGTGTCGTAGTCCATGTCGTTGACGGTCAGCGTGAGCAGACCGCCTTGCTGCGAAACCGGCGAAATCACCGCGCGCTCGACGATCGCACCGCCTGCAATGCGCCCCGCGGCGAGCTGGTTCACCTGCACCTTGCTGCCGTTGGCCGAGGCGCCCGCGCCGCCCACGGCCACGTTGCCCTGCGCGAGCGCGTAGACCTGGCCGTCGGCGCCCTTGAGCGGCGTGAGCAGCAGCGTACCGCCGCGAATGCTCTTCGCGTTGGCGAGCGACGACACCGTGATGTCGATCTGCTCGCCCGGCCGCGCGAACGGCGGCAGCACGGCCGTCACCATCACGGCGGCGACGTTCTTCAGCTGCATGTTGTTGAGCGTCGACGAGGAACCCGACGAGCTCGACGTGTTGTTGATCGAGATGCCGAGGTTCGCGAGCATGTTCGCGAGCGTCTGCGTCGTGAACGGCGCCTGGGTCGTCTGGTCGCCGGTGCCGTCGAGACCCACCACGAGGCCGTAGCCGATGAGCGGGTTGTCACGCACGCCCTGGAAGGTCGCGAGGTCTTTCACTCGCTCGGCGCGCGCCGGCGTCGCGTAGGCGACGAGCGCACCGCAGGCCACCACGAAGCCGAATGCCACGCCGAGCGCGGCGAGCACGTCCTTCATGCGCGAGCGGCGCGAACGATGGAAGCGGATCTTCACCATGGCGCGATGTTCAGGAAAAAGCGTTGCAGCCAGCCCATCGTCTCGGCCTCGTCGATCACGCCTTTCGCGGAGTATTCGATCTTCGCGTCGGCGACGTCGGTCGATAGCACGGAGTTGTCTCCGGCAACGGTGTTCGGATTGACGACGCCGGAAAAGCGCACGTATTCATTGCCCTGGTTGATGAGCATCTGCTTCTCGCCGGACACGACGAGATTGCCGTTGGGCAGCACGTTCGTCACGGTCACGGTAATGACGCCCGTGAACGTGTTCGAAGCGTTCGCGCCGCCCGTGGCGTCGAACTGGTTCGCGCCCGTCGTATTCAGGTTCGCGCGGTTGAAGAAGCCCGGCAGGAAGTTCGCGGTGCCCGAGAAGCTGGCGCTGGTGCCGCGCTTGGTGGCCGCGCCCGACGACTTGGTCGCATTGATGTTTTCGGAGATGACGATCGTGAGGATGTCGCCGGTATTGCGCGGACGCTGGTCCTCGAAGAGCGGCCGTCCCGCGTAGCCGGGGTTGTAGATCGCGCCCGGCGAGGTGTTCGCGGGCGGCGGGGGCGGCACGGCCGTCATGGGCTGCTGCGTGATCGGCTGCCGGTTGGGTAGGTAGGCGCAGCCCGCCAGCATCGCGAGCGCCACAGCCGCCACGAACGCCCGGGGGGTGCCCGGATGCCGCGCGCGGATGCGAGGATGGTTTCGAACGGACTGCGACATATTCTTCACCGACTTGATTAACCAGGGAAACCTCAGACCTGCATCTGGCTGAGGGTTTGCAGCATCTGGTCAGAAGTGGTGACCGCCTTGCTGTTGATTTCGTAGGCGCGCTGCGTCTCGATCATGTTCACGAGTTCCTGCACGACGTTCACGTTCGACGATTCCACGTAGCCCTGGTTGAGCGTGCCCGAACCGTTCTGGCCCGGCGTGGAAACCGTGGGCGCGCCCGACGATGCCGTTTCCGACAACAGGTTCTGCCCGTTCGACTGCAGGCCGGCCGGGTTGATGAACATGGCGAGCTGCAGCGTGCCGATGGTCGTGTTGTTGCTCGAGCCCGGCGTGGTGACCGTGACCACGCCGTCGCTGCCGATGGTGAGCGAGGTGGCGTTGGCGGGCACCGTGATCGCCGGCATCACCTGGTAGCCGCTCGCCGTCACGAGCTGGCCTTGCGCGTTGGTCTGGAACGAGCCGTCGCGCGTGTAGGCCGTCGTGCCGTCGGGCATCTGCACCTGGAGGAAGCCGGCGCCGTTGATCGCCACGTCCTTCGAGTTGCCGGTCTGCTGCAGGTTGCCCTGCGTATAGAGACGCTCGGTCGCCACCTGCTGCACGCCCGTGCCCACCTGGCTGCCCGAAGGCAGTTCGGTTTGCTGGGTCGAGTTCGCACCCGGCTGGCGCAGCGTCTGGTACATGAGGTCCTCGAACACCGCGCGCGAGCCCTTGAAGCCATTGGTGCTCACGTTCGCGAGGTTGTTCGAGATCACGTCCATCTGCGCCTGCTGGGCGTTCATGCCGGTGGCGGCGATGTAGAGCGATCGGTTCACGGTGTCTTTCTCCCGGTCCGGCCTCGCGCTGCGCGAGGCGGCCTTCATTTAACTTGAAATGGCTTAGCTGAAGTTGAGCAGCTGGTTCGCGCTCTGCTCGTTCTGGTCCGCGTTCTGGAGCAGCTTGGTCTGCATCTGGAACTGGCGCGCGTTGGTGATCATCGAGACCATCGCCGCCACCGGGTTCACGTTGCTGCCCTCGAGCGACTCGGTTGCGACCTGGACGGTCTGGTCCGCGTCGGCGGGGTTGCCGTCCGACGTGTGGAACAGGCCGTCGTCACCGCGCGTAATCGCGCCTGCCGGCGGGTTGACGAACTTGATCTGGTCGATCATGGCGATCGCGTTGGCGGGGCTGCCCGGCGCGATGGCCGATACCGTGCCGTCCTTGCCGATCGTGATCGCCGAGCCCGGCGGCACCGCGATCGGGCCGCCGCCGCCGATCACCTGCAGGTTGTTGGCCGTGACGAGCTGGCCGTTTTCATCGACGTGCAGATTGCCCGCACGCGTATAGGCCTCGTTGCCGTCGGCCGTCTGCACGGCCATGAAACCCTGGCCTTGAATCGCGATGTCGAGCGGGTTGCCGGTATGCGAGATCGCACCGGGCGTCATGTCCGAGCCAGGCGTTGCCGAGAGCACGTAGGTGCGCGTGGTCTGGTCGTTCACCGTCGAGCCGTCGCCGAACGACATCGGCACGGCGCGAAAGTTGGCGAGCTGCGCGCGAAAGCCCGTGGTCGAGACGTTCGCGAGGTTGTTCGCGACGACGGCCTGCTGCTCGAGCGCCTGGCTCGCGCCCGTCATCGCGGTATAGATCAGTCGGTCCATGATGTGCCCGGTACGTGGTTAGCCGCGTTACATCTGCAGCAGCGTCTGGTCGACGGTCTGCTGCGTTTTGATGGTCTGCGCGTTCGCCTGATAGTTGCGCTGGGCCGTGATCAGGTCGACGAGCTGGTTCGTCAGGTCGACGTTCGACGCTTCGAGCGCGCCGCCCGTGAGCGTGCCGTGGTTCGTGCTGCCCGGCGTGGAGACCTGCGCGACGCCCGAGGCCGCCGTTTGCTGGAACTGGTTGCCGCCCAGGTTCAAAAGGCCGTTCGGGTTGTTGAAGTTGGCGAGCACGATCTGGCCGAGCGACATGGTCTGGCCGTTCGAGTAGTTGCCGGTGATGGTGCCGTCCGCGGCGATCGAGAAGTTCGACAGCGTGCCGCTCGCGTAGCCGTCCTGGGCGAGGTTGTTCACGCCGTTGGCCGAGCCGTACTGCGTCGTGCCCGCGAGGTCGAGCGTCAGCGACTGGGGCTTCGTCGAGCCGTCCGTCGGGTTGATGTTGAAGCTGAACGACGTGGTGCCGTTGGTCGTTGCCGGGGCGCTGGCCGTGATGCTCTGGAGCGCGCCGGACGAGCTGAACTGTGCGGTGCCGAGCTTCGTCACCGAGCCCGGCTGACCGGCATACACGTCCCATTGGCCGCTCGTCGCGTCTTTCGCGAAATACATGTTGACCGTCTGTGCGCCGCCGAGCGTGTCGTAAGCCGTGACCGACGTCGAATACGTGTAGCTCGTCGAGTCGGTTTCGCTGAAGGTCGTCGTGGTAGGCGTCGTGGCCTGCGCGTTCAGGTTCAGCTGCGCCGTGATGTTCTTGGTCGCAACCGGCGCGATGTTGGTGGTCGGCACCTGCAGCGGCACGGTCTGCGCCGTATTGATCACGCCCGTCGAACTGGCGGCATAGCCCATCAGGTCGTTGCCCGACGCGTCGGTGATAAAGCCGTTCTTGTCGAGCTGGAACACGCCGTTACGCGAATACGTGATCGTGCCGTTGTGCGACATCTGGTAGAAGCCGTTGCCGTTGATGGCGACGTTCAGCGCCTGGCCCGTCGTGCTGATCGTGCCTTGCGCGAAGTCCTGCTGCACGGTCTGGAGCGAGGCGCCGAGGCCGATCTGGTTGCCCACCGACGTCGCGATGGTGTTCGCGTAGACGTCGGCGAACTGCGCCGTGCTCTGCTTGAAGCCGACGGTGTTCGCATTGGCGATGTTGTTGCCGATCACGTCGAGGTCGTTCGACGACGCGGCGAGGCCGCTCAATCCTTGCTGGTAGCCCATGGTTGTCTACTCCGCGTTTATCGTGTTCAGAGAATGGCGCCGACGCTCGTAAGCGCGACGGTCTTGCCGTTGGCGAGCGAGAGGCTCGGGGTGCCGTCCGACTTCTGGACCACGCCTTGCACCTGGCTCGCGACGAGCGCGGTTGCCGTGGCTGACTGGCCGTTGGTCGTCGCGCTGGCGCTGATCGTGTAGGTGCCGTCGGCGACCGTATTGCCCGAGCTGTCCTTGCCGTTCCAGGTGACCGGCACGGTGCCGGCCGACTGCGCGCCGAGGTCGAGCGTGTTGACGACCTGGCCTGCCGAATTGGTGATCGTGAGCTTCACGTCCGAGACCGCCGAAGGCAGCGTCACGCCGAGCTGCGGCGCGCTGCCGCTCGACACGGCGGCGCTGCTGCCCGGGGCGAGCACGGTCGAGCCGATCAGCAGCGCGGCCTGCGCGTTCTGGCCCGCCGAAAGCTGCGTGGAGAGCGACGACAGCGACGTATTGAGCTGCTGGATGCCCGACACCGTGTTGATCTGGGCGAGCTGCGAGGTCATCTGCGAGCTGTCCATCGGATTGGTCGGGTCCTGGTTCTGCAACTGCGCGACGAGCATCCGCAGGAACGTGGACTGCAGGTCGCTCGCGCTCGTGCCGCTCGACGACGCCGACGACGAACTCGAGCTCGTGCCGTTCATGGTGTCGAGCAGTTGCTGCGACACGGTGGCGGTGCTGCCGCCGATGGTTGTGTTGCTGGAACTCAACGCGTTCTCCCTCGATTGCGCTTCGTGCTTTGGCGTGTGGTGGTGGCAGGCGCTGCTTCATTTCGCGCCCGCTGGTCTCTGTATGTACTGCAGTGTCCGTACTGACTGCGGCTTGCCGTGCTTCAGGTTGCCGCTTTACGTTCCGATCGTGAGCGTCTTGAGCATCAGCGTCTTGGCCGTGTTCAGCGTTTCGACGTTGGCCTGGTACGAGCGTGACGCCGAGATCATGTTCACCATCTCCTGCACCGGATCGACGTTCGGCATCGTCACGTAGCCGTCCGCGTTGGCGGAGGGATTGTCGGGATCGTAGGTCTCTTTCATGGGCGTGGGATCGTCCACCACGCCGGTCACCCTGACGCCGCCCACCTGCTGGCCCGAGGCCGTGCGCGCGCCGCCGAGCGGGTTCACTGCGAACACGACCTGCTTCGCCTTGTACGGCTGGCCGTCGGGGCCGGTCGTGCTGTCGGCGTTGGCGAGGTTGGACGCCGTCACGTTCAGGCGCTGCGATTCCGCCGTCATGGCGGAGCCCGCAACGCTGAAGATGTTCATCAGGGATGGCATGGTTTCGTAGACCTCACATCAGGTGCGCGTCACGCGCGCGTTGGTCGTTCATGGCTTCGTTACTGCGTTTTCCGGCTGCGCTACCAGCGGCGATCAGCTCGAACCCGAGGTGATCGCGGAGAGCATCGTCTTGATCTGCTGCGAGACCACCGTCATGCCCGACTCGAAGTGCAGCGCGTTGTCGGCGAACTGCACGCGCTCGGTGTCGAGATCGACCGTGTTGCCGTCGAGCGCGGGCTGCACCGGCGTGCGGTACATGAGCTGGCTCTTGTAGGTGTCGGCGGGGCCGCCCGTCGGAATCAGCTTCGCGTCGCCGGCCATGTGGCCCGACTTGGTCGACGCCATCTGCATGCCGCTCGTCACGCCCGCGGGCTGCGCCATGGCGAGCGGCTGGGCGTTGCCGCCCGAGGTGGCCTTCATGCCCACCGTGCCGCCGGCGCCCTGCTGGCGCAGCGCGCCGGCGAGCGACGCCGCGAAGTCCACGTCGCGCGCCTGGTAACCCGGCGTGTCGGCGTTCGCGATGTTCGAAGAGATCAATGCCTGCCGCGTGGCGCGCACATCGAGCGCTTCGCGCCCAAAGGCGAATTCGGCATCGAGTTTGTCCAGCATCGGGCGTTCTCCGTGAAACGAAAAGGATTCGGCGTGAGCGCGGCGGGCTCGCCAGGCGGCGGGGAAACCGGCGCAAACGTTAGGCGCGTGGTCCGAAGGCCTTTGCGCATGGAGTGGAATATTAGGCGGGGGTGGCAAGAACCAATCGGACGAATAGCCGGTAAAGCGCCCCTCTATTCGACGCAAGCGCGCGGGGGGCGCCGCCTAGAATGCGAGGCGTGTCAATGCAATCGATGGAGAACGACAATGCCGCAGACTGCCCCTTTCCGTAGGCCGCACGACGGCCTGGAGCGGCGTGCGCGCGCGCTGTCGTGGCGCGCGTCCTGGACGTGCGTGCTGGCCTGCGCCCTTGGCAGCGCGCTCTTTGGCGGCACGCTCGCTCATGCACAAACTCCGGCGCAATCTGAAGCCGCCGGCGGCCAGATCTTCATTGCGGGCCCCGGCGACCGCTCGGGCGCCGACGCCGCGCAGATGAACGCGATGCTCGCGAGCAATGCGAAGAAGCCCGCCGCGGCTGTGGCCAGCGTTGCTCCCGCCAATGAGGCCGCACCGCTGCGCGCGGCCAGCTACGCCGATCTGAATTCGCGCGGCGTGCCGGAGGATGCACGCGCGGGCGTCGAGTCGAACGGCATGATCACGATACCGGGTCCCGGCGAGCGCGCAACCCAAGGCGACGCGCCGCGCATCGTCACGGTTCCCGCGCCGGGCGCGAGCGCCCAGCCCATGCGCGTGCCGGCGGCCAACGCGAACAATTCGGGCACGCTGCAGCGCGTGAACCTGTCTACCGCCGCGAACCGCGTCGCCCCGGTGGTCGTGGACGCCGGCGCGGCGACGCTCGCGAAGCCGGTTGCCAGCGCAAGCGCCGGCGCGCCGCCGAATCCCAATACCAGCGCCGTCGCCACGAACGTGCAGGCCACGCCGCCGGGCCAGCAGGACGGCGAATCGATCCGCGCCGCCGCGCTCGCCTTCCTGCAGCAGCAGTCGGCTGGCTTGCCGGGCCACGTGAGCATCACGGTCGCGCCGGTGTTTCCGCGTGGCCTCGCAGCCTGCACGTCACTCGAGCCGTTCATGCCGCCGGGCGCGCGCACCTATGGCCACACGACCGTGGGCGTGCGCTGCATCGGCGCGAAGCCGTGGACGCTCTATGTGAGCGCGCGCATTGCGGTGGACGTGACCTACTACGTGGCCTCGCGCCAGATCGGCGCGGGCGAAGCGCTTTCGGCCGCCGATTTCATGCCGCGCGCGGGCGACCTCGCGAACCTGCCGCAGACCATCATCACCGATCCCAACCAGGCGACCGGCGCCGTCGCGCTCGCCCGGATTTCCGCGGGACTGCCGCTGCGCACCGACATGTTGCGCAGCGCCGCCTCGGTGGTCATCGGCCAGACGGTCAAGGTGATTGCCGTGGGCAGCAACTTCACGATCTCCGCCGAGGGCAGCGCGCTCAACAACGCCGAGCCGGGCCAGCAGGTGCGCGTGCGCACGAGCGGCGGCCAGATCATCTCGGGCGTGGTCAAGGACGCGGGTACCGTGCAGGTGCAGATCTAGGGCCGGTAAGCGCTGGCAAGGGCCGGATCAGGGCGCGCCGAGCCCCGTCCGGCGGCCCGATCCGGCCGTCTCCGGCTTTGTGCGCCAGCACACGTAACAGCATGTAACGGTGGGATTTTTCGGCTAAAGTTCGGCCCGACCTGTGCCGTTATCAAGGTCAAATCGATCAGGAACGCCCATCGTGAAAGTTGACTCCTCCACCCGCAATGATCCGCGCACGCTGCAGGATGGCCTCGCGCGCTCGCAAGCCGATTCGACCGGCGTAAGCACCGACACCGCTACCACCTCCGGCGCGGCAGGCGGCACGACCGCCGCCGCCCAAGGCGGCGCGAACGTGAGCCTGTCGTCGCTCTCGTCGACGATGCGCTCGCTCGCGGCGAGCGGTTCCGCCGACATCGACACGGCGCACGTGCAGTCGATCAAGGACGCGATCCGCAACGGCACGTTGCAGATCGACTCCGGCAAGATCGCCGACGGCGTGATCCAGACCGCGCGCGACCTCATGAAGCCGACGTCGGGCAACTGACGCCCGATGCGCGAGCGCCGCGCAAACCTCGCTTTTTTTGGTGCCTTGCAATGAAAGATGCCCTGTTGGCCACACTGATCGACGAACACGCCACGGTCGAGGCGTTCGCGTCGCTGCTCGCCTATGAAGAAAAGGCGCTCGTGTCGGCCGATGGCATGGAGGCGCTCCCGCAAATCGTCGAGCAGAAGACGACGCTCACGCAGCGTCTCGCGGGCCTCGAAAAAGCGCGCGACGCGCAACTGGCCGGCCTCGGCCTGCCGGGCGGCCGCAAGGGCATCGAAATGGCCTGCGACGGCGACGCGCGTCTGGCAAGTCAGTGGGCGCTGCTCAAGGGGTCGACCGAGCGCGCGCGCCGCAAGAATCTCACCATTGGCATGATGATCCGCACGCGCATGGAGCATAACCGTCGCGCGCTCTCGATCCTGCGCGGCGAAACGGGCAACGGCTCGATGCTGTACGGTCCCGATGGGCGGTTGCCGGCGTTCGGGCTGTAAGCGCGCGTAGATCGTCCGCCAAAGACAAAAGCCGAAGCAGTGATGCTTCGGCTTTTTTGTTTCGCGCGAGTCCAGTCCGCCAACAAAAAAGCCGGGGCGCTCTCGCACCCCGGCTCTTTCATTGCAACTTCAGTCCCGCTCGCGCTGGCCGCCGCGCGCGCCGTCTACCGCCTCAATTCTCCTGGCCGGCCCACGACATCTCGCGCAGCCGCGTGCGCAGGCGCGCCACCGCCTGGCTGTGCAGCTGGCACACGCGCGACTCGCTCACCTCCATCACCGCGCCGATTTCGCGCAGGTTCATGCCGCGCTCGTAATAGAGCGACATGAGCAGCTTCTCGCGCTCGGGCAGCCGGTCGATCGCCTCGATGAGCGCGCCGCGCAGGCTGTCGTCGAGCAGCGCCGAAAGCGGGTCCGAATGATCGACGCAGTAGCGGTCGAGGAACGGTTCGTCCTCGGCGGAGCGGTCGAAGTCTTCGTAGTAGATGAGCTGGCTGCCATGCAGTTCCTGCAGCATGCTCTGATACTCGTCGAGCGGCATGCTCAGATGCTCGGCGATCTCCGTCTCGCTCGCCGAGCGCCCGAGCCGCTGCTCCACCTTGTGCACCGCGCTTTCCACTTCACGCGAGGTGCGGCGCAGGCTGCGCGGCAGCCAGTCGTTGCTGCGCAGCTCGTCGAGCATTGCGCCGCGAATGCGCTGGCTCGCGTAGGTCTCGAACTGCGCGCCCTGATCTTCCTTGTAGCGGTTGGCCGCGTCGAGCAGGCCGATCATGCCGGCCTGGATCAGGTCGTCGAGGTCCACGCTCGCCGGCATCTTGGCGACGAGCTGCAAGCCGAGCCGTCTGACGAGCGGCGCGTATTTCGCGAGCACGTCGGCCTGCGAAATTTTTCCTTGAGCGTTATACATCGTGCTCTCCACTTCTCATCTCCCTGTTGGCGTCGTCGTGCGCACGTCAGACGTGCTGCGGCGACGTCCGCTGCGCGGGCGTATCGGTCCGCCAGCCCACATGGGCCGGAGCGGACGCGGATGTTGCGTTGGGTGCGGGATGCACACCCGTCACGGCCGCTACGAACGAATCGGCGTTCGCGGCGAGCGTGCTGTGTGCGGCGTTTGTTGCATGGGTAGCGTGGGGCTGGACGCCGGCTTGCGGCGCGCCGTCCGGATCGTCGGCGGGTGCATGGCCCGCCGCTTCATGTTCTTCGTCCTTCGCGCCGAACAGTGCATTGGCGCGTGCCGTGGCCGGCGAGCACGCCGAGACCGCGGGTCGCATCGGCCAGTGCGGCAGCTCGGCGGCCACGTGGCGGAAATCGCGCGCGGCGGCCGTCGACGGAAACGCATCGACGATGCAGCGCGCAAGCCTGAGCGCCTGCGCCATGTGCTGATCGGCGGCGACGCTTCCGGCGCTGTCGAGCGACACGCTCAGGTAGCGGCTCGCCACCCCTGCGAGATTCTCGATCGCGGCCTGCGCGTCGCTCGCGTTCGCCACATGATTCGCGAGCACGCGAAACTGCGCGATCGCATGCGCGAAGTGCAGCCGTTTCATGCACGCGTAGGCGTCCGTGATCGACTGCGCACCGATGCGCATCACGATCAGCACATCGTGCGCATGCATGGCGAGCGGCGAAAGCGCGCCATCGGCGTCGAGCTGCGCGTCGATCAGTACGATGTCCGCGGGGCCCGAAATGACCTTCTGCAGCTGGGCGGACGTGTACTGCGCGCGATTGTCGCGCGAGGCGGCCAGCACGCCGAAGCCGAGCGCATGGCGGCCCACGGCTTCGTCAAGCGTGCGCTCGCCGCGCACGACGGCGGCGAAGTTGCCTGCGCCCCGCACACCGCCCACCAGCGCACAAACCGAGCGGGGTCCCAGACACTCGTCGATCACGAGCACGTCCTTGCCCTGCGCGGTGAGCGCCGCCGCGAGATTGACCACCGTGGTCGTGCGTCCGGGCGAACCTGCACCGCCCGTCACTGCGACCACGCGCGAGCCTTCACGCGCGAGAAGCCGCCGCAGCCCTTCAGCTTGATCGATTACGAACTTATCCAAACCTGACCTCGGGAGCCTGCGAATTCGTACGCGTCGAGAGTGCCGACAGCAGCGCCGGGATATCGTCTTCGTGCGGCACGAACGGCGAACTCTCTCGCGGAATGCAGAAAGCGCTGCGGATCAGGAAGCGGCGCGTCGCCACGTAAAGGTTCTCGGGGACCTTCTGGCCCGTCGAGACGTAATGCACCGGCAGCTTGTAGCGCAGCACGGTGTCGAGCGCGCTGCCGAGGTTGGTCGCCTCGTCGAGCTTGGTGAGGATGCAGCCCGTGAGCGGCGCGTTGTCCGGGCCGCTCTGGTAGGCCTGCACGACTTCGTTGAGCGTGTCGCCGTGGTTGGTCGCCGAGAGCAGCAGAAGGCGCTGCACCGGGCGGCCCGCGCCGCACAACATGGCGATCTGGTCGGCCACGGCGCGGTCGCGCTGGCTCATGCCGATCGTGTCGATCAGCACGATGTGCTTGTTCTTGAGTTCGGTGAGCGCGAGCTGGAGGTCCGCGCCGTCGCGCACCGCGTGCACCGAAACGCCGAGGATCTTGCCGAAGATGCGCAGTTGCTCGTGGCCGCCGATACGGTAGCTGTCGGTGGTGAGCAGCGCCACCTTGCTCGCGCCGAAGCGCATCACGCAGCGCGCGGCGAGCTTCGCGGTGGTCGTGGTCTTGCCCACGCCCGTCGGGCCCATCAGCGCGAACACACCGCCGCGCTCCATCAGCGCCTGTTCGTCTTCGAGCACGGGCAGGTTCGATTCGAGCACCGACTGGAGCCACTCCATGCCGGCCTCTTCGGTCTGCACGTCGGGCAGCCGGTCGATCATCATCTTCACCAGTTGCGCCGAGAAGCCCGCGGCGAACAGCTGCTTGGTGAGCGCGCCCTGCACCGGGCTGCGGCGCTGGCGCTCGCCCCACAGGAGGCCCGCAAACTGCTCTTCCATCATGCCGCGCATGGAGGCGAGCTCGTTCATCACGGTTTCGTTGACGACCTGCTCGATGCGCGCGCGGATCGCTTCGCTCACGCTTTGCGCCGCATCGGCGCCCTGCGCATTGCGGCTGCCGGGTGCGGGGCCCGCCGCTTCCGGACCGTGGCCGAGGCGCTGCGCGGCGCGGCGCGCGGCGACATGAGCGGCCTCGAGCGCCCAGTCGGGCGTGCTGGCGTCAACGTCGGGCGGCAGCACCGGATCGGCGACGCTGCCAAGGCCGCGCGCGGCGGCGGTGGCAGGCGTCATGCCCGGCACGCGCGGCGCGTTCTGCTGGTTCGCGATACGGCGGGCGTGGTCGATCAGCCAGGGGTTCGATTCGGCCATCGTGCGCGGCGCGTCGCTCGTCTGCGCGGCGGCGGCCTGTTCGAGCCGCGCTGCGGCTTCACGTGCGGCGGCCTGGGCGTTGGCGTTGGCGGCCGGCGCCGTGGACGCAAACGATGGTGCAAAGGCCGGCGAGGCGAGCGAGTCGGTCGCGGCCTGCAGCGCCATTTGCAGCGGCGAATGCGCATGCGGGACAGCTTGCTGCGATTGCGCGGCCTGCATCGCGGATTGCAGCGTCGGCGGCATCGCGGATTGCGCGGCCTGCTGGCCTGCCGCGGCGCGCGAAGAAGGCGACGAAGCCGAAAGCGGCGCAATGGCGGCCGACGCGGCCGCCGCTTCCTTGCCGAGCGAGACGGCGGTGTCGGCGGCCTGGTCGCCATCGGCATCGGCGTCGGCACTCGCGCCGCCGTTTTCGGCGCCCACTTCCGGGCTCGCGCCGAACACCGACGAGAACACGTCCGGCATGCCGCTCGCGTAGGGGTTCGCACCGCCCACCGGGGCGGCGAGCGCCGCGGGAGCGGCGCCAGGCGCGCTGCGCGGCGTGCGCGACATCTGCGTCATGGCGGCGGAGGGCTGCGCGAACGGGGCGCCTTGACCACCTTGCGCCACGAGGCCACCCAGGCTTTGCGCGGCGGCAGCATCGGCCGGCGCGATCGCCGCGAGATCGCGGTCCGCGAGCGCGACGATTTCGACGCTGCCGTCGTCGAGCGTACGGTTCGACAGAACGACGGCGTCCGCACCCAACGCTTCGCGTACGAGCCGTAACGCGTCGCGGCTGGTGCCACCGATGAATTTGCGAATGTTCAAGCTAAGCCCCTGATGAGGTGAGCGGCCAATGCCGCCGCCGGTCGTCTGTTGCTGGAATGGCGCTGGATTGCTGCCGGCCTGGCGTCCTGTGCAAGGCCTTTTCCGATGTTGGAATTATTTCGAAGGTGAGCCCCCCATGATCGATGGATCAGGGCGGAGAAATGCGGGCAATTCGCGGAATCGGTGGCGGAGCTGCGCACAGGCAAAAATTACGTGCAGAAAGGCTCGCACGCGGCGCGGCTAACGAAAAAGCCCGCAAGAAGCGGGCTTTTTCTCGTCCAGATACGGCAGCGCGATCAGTGCGCCCCGATCACGTTCACCACCTTCACGTTGCGCGTATCGGGCACCTCGGCATACGACAGCACCTTGAGCTGCGGCAGACTGCGGCGCAGGAAGCGCGACAGCATGGGCCGCAGCGCGTGCTGCACCAGCATCACCGGCGCGAGACCCAGCGCCTGCTGACGCCCCATCGCCTGCTCGGTCTGCGTGAGCAGCGTGTGCGCGAGACCCGGTTCGAGGCCTGGGTTCGGGCCCGAGGTGAGCGTCTGCGACAGCACGCGCTCGAGGTTCGCGTCGAGGCCCATCACCTGCATGTCGGCGTTGCCGGGAAACCATTGCTGCGTGATCGCGCGGCCGAGCGCGATGCGCACCGCCGCCGTCAGCTCGTGGGCGTCGGTGATGCGCGGCGTGTGCTCCGCGAGCGATTCCATGATCGTGCGCATGTCGCGGATCGGCACGCCTTCTTCCAGCAGGTTCTGCAGCACCTTCTGCAGCGTCGTGACCGGCAGCACCTTCGGCACGAGGTCGTCCACGAGCGAAGGCGTGTCCTTCTGCACGCGCTCGAGCAGCGCCTGGACTTCGCGGCGCCCGAGCAGTTCGGCCGCGTGCATGACGACGAGGTGATTCAGGTGCGTCGCCACCACCGTGCTCGAATCCACCACCGTGTAGCCGAACACCTGCGCCTGCTCGCGCACGTTCGAATCGATCCACACGGCGGGCAGGCCGAACGCCGGGTCCGTGGTCGGCGTGCCGGGCAGCACTGCGCTCACCTGGCCCGGGTTGATCGCGAGCCACTGGCCCGGGTAGGCCTCGCCCGTGCCCACTTCCACGCCCTTCAATGCAATCCGGTAGGCGTTCGGGCGCAGCTCCAGGTTGTCGCGAATATGGATGACGGGCGGCAAGAAGCCGATTTCCTGCGCGAACTTCTTGCGGATGCTCTTGATGCGCTTGAGCAGCTCGCCGTCGGTGTTCTTGTCGACGAGCGGAATGATGCGGTAGCCCACTTCGAGGCCGAGCGTGTCGATGAGCGCCACGTCGTCCCACGTCGCCTCGGCGTTTTCTACGGGCGCAAGCGTGGCGGGCGCGGCGTCGGCGATCACGGCGCTCGCCTTCTTCGCTGCGGCGTTCTTCTTCAGCGTGCGGCCGAGCTGGATCGCACCGCCGCCGAGCAGCAGAAACGCAAAGTGCGGCATGCCCGGAATCAGGCCCATCATGACGATGATCGCGCCCGTGATCATCAGCACGCGCGGGTTCGTGAAGAGCTGGCCGGTGAGCTGCGTGCCGATGTCTTCGTTGGTCGCCACGCGCGAGACGATCACGCCGGCCGCCGTCGAGATCACGAGCGACGGAATCTGTGCGACGAGGCCGTCACCGATGGTCAGCAGCGTGTAGGTCTCGCCCGCCGAGGCGAGCGGCATGCCGTGCTGCACGACGCCCACGATCAGGCCGCCCACGATGTTGATCACCATGATCAGCAGGCCGGCGATGGCGTCGCCGCGCACGAACTTGCTCGCACCGTCCATCGAGCCGTAGAACTCGGCTTCCTGGGCAATCTCGCTGCGGCGCTTGCGGGCCGCTTCTTCGTTGATGAGGCCCGCGTTCAGGTCGGCGTCGATCGCCATCTGCTTGCCGGGCATCGCGTCGAGCGTGAAGCGCGCGGACACTTCGGCGATACGACCCGCGCCCTTCGTGATCACCATGAAGTTGATGACCATGAGGATCACGAACACCACGATACCTACGGCGAAGTTGCCGCCCACGAGGAAGTGGCCGAACGACTCGATCACCTGGCCCGCGGCGCCCGGGCCGGTGTGGCCTTCGAGCAGCACGATCCGCGTGGAGGCCACGTTCAGCGAGAGCCGCAGGAGCGTGGAGAACAGCAGCACGCTCGGGAACGCCGCGAAGTCGAGCGGCTTCATGGTGTACATGCTGACGAGCAGCACCATCACCGAAAGCGCGATGTTGAAAGTGAACAGCAGATCCAGCAGGAACGGCGGCAACGGCAGGATCATCATGCCGAGGATCATGCAGATCAGGATCGGTCCCGCCAGCGCGCGCAGATTCGTGCCTTGCAGCATCTCCGGGCGCCGCGCGAGGAAACCGGTGCGGGCGTTCATTCTGTTGCTCCTTCAGTGCCGTCGCGCGCCGGATTGTCATCGGCGCGGCCAGCGGTATTCGATGCGTTGTTTGCGTTCGCCGCGTTCGCTGCGTTCGTGGAATTTGCCGCGTTCGCGCGACTGGCGGCCTCGGCGGCCGCGCGCTCCTCGGGGGTGAGGGCTTCTTCGGCTTCGCTGGCTTCGTCTTCGTCACTCATCGCGCCCTTGTCCATTTCGGGTGGCACGTCGAGGTCGGTCGGCTCCATCGGCACGTCGCCGCCATGCTCGCGAAAGCGCTTGAGCTGATAGACCCACGCCAGCACCTGGGCGACCGCGCCGTAGAGCGGACCCGGAATTTCCCGGTTGATGTCGACGTTGTAATAGAGCGCGCGGGCGAGCGGCGGCGCTTCGAGCAGCGGCACGTTGTTCTCGGTCGCGATCTCGCGGATGCGCGCGGCCACGAGGTTCACGCCCTTGGCGACGACCTTCGGCGCGCGCATCTCGCCATCGGCGTACTTGAGCGCGACGGCGAAGTGCGTCGGGTTGGTCACGACCACGTCGGCCTTGGGCACCTGAGTCATCATGCGGCGGCGCGCGGCGGCGCGCTGCTGCTGGCGAATGCGCCCCTTCACGTGCGGATCGCCTTCGTTTTCCTTGTGCTCGCGCTTCACTTCTTCCTTGGTCATGCGCAGCTTGCGGTAGTACGACCAGAGCTGGTACGGCACGTCGAGCGCGGCGACCACGAACATGCCGGCGACCGTCATGCCGCAGCACACGCCGATCAGATGCATCGCGTCGGCGAACGCGCGCGGCGCGGGCTGCATGGCGAGCCCGAGAATCTCGTCGCGCCGGCTCCACAGCGCCCAGCCGCCGATCACGCCCACCACGAGCGTCTTGGCGAGCGACATGCCGAGCTGGATCGGCCCGTTCACGGAGAAGATCCGCCCGAGCCCCGACATCGGATTGAGGCGGCCGAAGTTCGGCTGCAGCGCCTTCGTCGAGATGAGCCAGCCGCCGAGCGCCATCGGCGCGAGCAGCGCGGCGAGCCCCGTGAGCGCGAGCACCGGCATGAGCGCCATGAGACCTTCGCGCGCCGCGACGCCGGCGCCGATCAGCATGCGGCTGGTTTCGAACGCCCCCGCGTGATTGAACGAGAACGCGCCGCGCATCATGGCTTGCAGATGCTCGCCGATCGTGCCGGAGAGCATCCACGTGCCATAGAAGCCCGCCGAGAGCAGCGCGAATGTCGCCAGCTCCCGGGAACGCGGAACCTGCCCCTCCTCCCGCGCCTTTTCGAGGCGCTTGGGAGTGGCGGATTCGGTTTTCTCGAGGTCGCTGTCCTCAGCCACGCATGCTCCGGTCGCGGGCACGCGCCGCTCGTCGCGGCTGCGCGGCTGGCGCGCGCCCTTTTTCAGTGACAGCGATTATTGCCGCGCAAGCCAAGCGGCGATTGACGGAGTAGGACGGGGAAATCAGGGTATTTCGGCCGATGGAACCGGGCGGCATCATCGGCGAACGCCGGCACACGATGCGCGCGCGCTCGCGGGCCGCCAACTTTCACGGCCTACGCACCCTCAGCGCCCGCGATTTCAGAACGCGACGAACGGCGCCTTGCCGCCGGACGCGCTCATGTCCATGCCGTAGTACACGTAGCGGCCATAGAAGAACGACAACCCCAGGTCGAGCGCCGCGGCCGACCCGAACTGCCCTGCCAGGTTGTTGGCCGCATAGTTAGCGCCGCTGCCGAGCAATGCGTTCGCGTTCGCGACATTGAAGGTCGCGGTGCCCGTCGTTGCGCCGTTATTGGACGCGAGTGCAGCGCTGAAGGACTGGGTGGACGTAGGGCAATAGAACGTGCCGAGATTGCCGCCACACTGCGGCAGGGCGCTGTCGACGAAGAAGATCGCGTTCGAACCCGAGTCGAGGAAGGTCTGGAGCGTGCGCCCGTTGAACGTGGAGCTGAGCCTGCCCCACGAGTCCGTGTTGTAGCTTTGCGCGGCGGTCATCGCGTTGTTCGACTGCGTACCGATGCCGAACACGAGCGTGCCCGTCGCACTGGGCGCGCCGTTATCGGATACGGGGGCCATCTCGAGGATCACGCCGTTGCCGTCCGTGCCGAATCTGGGCACCGGATTGGCCACCAGCTGGGTTTGCGTGACCGTTGCCGTGACGCAGTTCGTGTCGCCGGGGCAGGAGTAATAAGTGCCGAGGTTGTCATAAGGCGCAACGCCGATACCGAGAATGCCGTTCGCGCCCAGGTCCTGCACCGTGTCCTGCGCGCTGCCGAAGCTCGCGCACGCCGACGGCACCGTGTTCGAGTTCAGGTCGCCGATGATCTGGATCGGAATATTGGACGCCGTTTCGCCGCCGATCTTCACGTCGGCGGGACGCACCGTGCCCCACGTGTAGCCGTCGGCGAAGGCCGTGCATTCGGCGAGGGTGCCGCCGTTGGCCGTCGCCTTGGGCAGCGAGCCCAACAGGTTCGGCAGCGCCGACGCGAGCAGGCGCAGCCCGAACGACGCCGTATCGACCTGAATGTTGTCGACGGTCTCGCAGGTGCTCGTGCCGGCCACGCAGATCGTCACGCTGACAGTGGGAATGTTGGGCAGCGTGCCGGTCAGTCCGCGATTGACGACGACGCCCACGGTATTCGCGGCGGTAGCCGCGGTGGGCTGCTGTGTGGGACTGGGAACCGCGGAGCCGCTGCCGCCACTGCTGCCGCTCGAGCTGCTGCTACTGCTACCGCTGCTGCCGCCCCCGCCCCCGCAGGCGGCGACGAGCGAAACCAGGGCAACGAGCGCGGCGCCCGAAAGGAACCGGAAAGGGCGCAGCCACACGTTGCGCGAATAGCGTGAAGTCAGCACTGAAGTCAGCACGTTCGGCCTCCGCTCGTCACTGGATATCGGAGGCGCTGACGCCCGCAGGCAGCGCCTGCGGCAGCCATGCCTGCCCGGAGAAGGCGCCCATGTGGCCGCCCGAATGCACCACGACGTTCGAGTTTTCGACCACGCCCGGCCCGCGCACGTGACCGGCGGCGTGGCTCGCCTTCACGCCGGCCGTGTACTGGGAAAAATAGCCGCCCAGCAGCGTGGCGAGATTGGGCATCTGCGGGCCGTCCCAGGCCACGCCGAATACGGTGCCGGCCTGCGAGAGATACTCGCGCACGACGGTGCCGTTGGCGAGCGTCGTCTGCTGAACGGTATAGGCGGGAGTCGTGGAAGCGCCAGACGCCGCGCCTTGCGCCGCTGCGCGCGCAACGGCCGAGGCGTTGCCGGCCGCGGCTGCCGCCGAAGCGGCGCTCAGGGTGCTGACGTTCGCGCCCGCCGGCGTGGGCATGGGCGCACCGCCGAGCGCGGCGTGAGCCGCCGGCGCCGCGAGCAGCACACCAAGCAGGGAACCGAGAAGCGCCGCGCCGGGTGCGCGGCCGCGTTTGACGCGGCGCGCAAACGAGCGCGCCGCCTTGCCACAGAACGATGTGTATGGATACAAGGCGTCCCCTCCCTGTTGCGATGGCGCGTTGCACCATACGCTGGCGGGGCCGCGCGGGAAGGTCGCGGCGGGACGCAGCAGGACGGGCAACGGCTGGCTATGCTTCGTTGCCCCACCGCGACGTTCGCCGCCGCAGGGCACGAAGACATGAGCACTAGTATGCCCGCCTTGGACTACATGCGGCAGCTAACCGAACGATTAGCTGCACGTTAGGGGTCAGAACCCGAGACTTGCGAGCAGATCGTCGACCTGCGCCTGGTCCTGCACGACGTCGGTCTTGCCTTCCGGATTGATCTGCGGGCCGTTGAGCAGGCCTTCGGGGCTGCCCGTGCTGCTCTGGGTCTCCGCGAGCGCCGCCGCCGTCGCCGCGAACTGCTCGCGCCGCTCCGGCGCGATGTTCTCGACCAGCACGGTGAGCAACTGCTGCTCGATCAGATAGACCACGTCCATGATCTTCTTGATCACCTGGCCCGTCAGGTCCTGGAAATCCTGAGCGAGCATGATCGCGAGGAGTTGCTCGTTGGTCGCCGCGGTGGCTTGCGGCACGCCATCCACGAAGGCGCGCGTGTCGTCCATCAGCTGGCGCACTTCCTCGCGGCCGATCGGCGCGTCGTACCAGGTCGCCCAGCGGCTCGTCAGTTCCTTCGCGTCGCGTTCGAGCGTTTCCTGCAGCGGCTTGGCGATGTCGATCGCGGTCAGCACACGCTCGGCGGCCTGCTCGGTCATGTTCGCGACATAGCGCAGCCGGTCGCGCGCGTCGGGCACCGCCTCGGCGGCGCGCTCCACATGCTTGTCGAGGCCGAGTTCGCGCATCGAGTCGCGCAGGCTGCGCGTCAAGTGTCCGATGCGCGCGAGGATGCGGTCCGTCGCCAGCTCGCCGGCTTCGCCCGCGGCGGACGGCTCGAAGTCGAACTCGGGCGGCTGCGGGAGCGGCTCGATGCCATCGGCTTCCGGCCACTCACCGGAATGAGCGCCGGACTGCTCACTGATGGGCTCGTTCACGTCAGCTCCCCGTCTTGGCCATCTTCTCGAGAATCTTGTTGAGCTTCTCGTCGAGCGTGGCGGCCGTGAACGGCTTCACCACGTAGCCGCTCGCGCCAGCCTGCGCCGCAGCGATGATGTTCTCCTTCTTCGACTCGGCCGTCACCATCAGCACCGGCAGATGCGTCAGGTTGGCGTCGGCGCGGATCTCCTTGAGCATGGCGAGACCGTCGAGGTTCGGCATGTTCCAGTCCGAGATCACGAACTCGTAGTTGCCGCCGCGCAGACGGGCGAGGCCCGCTGCACCGTCTTCGGCTTCGTCGACGTTCGAGTAGCCCAGTTCCTTGAGCAGGTTGCGGACAATCCGGCGCATCGTCGGAAAATCGTCCACCACCAGAATCTTCATTCCCTTATCCATCACGTTCCATTCCTCCAGGCGAAAACCCGGGCAATTATCCAGAGAAGCGCAGTGCCTATCCAGATAAATTAATCGCGAGCGATCGAGCAAGCGTTTGCGGCCTGCATGATCTCTCTATATCGGCATTTTCTTAGACGCGCTGAACCCTGTCGCCCATCGACGCGAGTCGGGTCATCACGCGCCGGCTCATGTCGGAGAGCGAGGCGATCTCGTCGGCGCCACCCATGGCGATGGCTTCGCGCGGCATGCCGAACACGATGCAGCTCGCCTCGTCCTGCGCGAGCGTGTACGCACCGGCCTGGCGCATTTCGAGCAGCCCGGCTGCGCCGTCGCGGCCCATGCCCGTGAGAATCACGCCGATGGCGTTCTTGCCCGCGTGCAGCGCCGCGGAGCGAAACAGCACGTCGACCGACGGACGGTGCCGGTTGACCGGCGGGTCGTCGGACAGATGCGCGATGTAGTTCGCGCCACTGCGTGCGAGCAAGAGGTGTGCGTGGCCCGGCGCGATGTAGGCGTGGCCGGGCAGCACCCGTTCGCCGTGCTCCGCTTCCTTGACGGTGATGCGGCACAGCCCGTTCAGGCGCTGTGCGAACGACTTCGTGAAACCGGGCGGCATGTGCTGCGCGATCAGCACCGCGGGCGCGTCGGGCGGCAGCGGTTGCAGCACTTCGCGGATTGCCTCGGTGCCGCCCGTCGACGCGCCGACGATCACGAGCTTTTCGGTCGAGACGAGCGGGTTGTTGATCATCGGCGCCGGGCCTGCGGGGTGCGCAGCGGCGTGGCCGTGCGCGTGCGCTGCCGCGCCCGCCGATGCGGCGGCGGGCGCATGGTGCGCACGCACGCGGGCGCGCGCGGCGGCGCGCACCTTGTCGGCGAGCTTTTCCGAGTATTCGAGCATGCCGTCGCGAATGCCGACCTTCGGCTTCGTCACGAAGTCGACGGCGCCCAGTTCGAGCGCGCGCAGCGTGATTTCGTTGCCGCGCTCGGTGAGCGACGACACCATCACGACCGGCATGGGCCGCAGACGCATCAACTTCTCGAGGAAGTCGAGGCCGTCCATGCGCGGCATTTCCACGTCGAGCGTGAGCACGTCGGGGTTGTGTTGCTTGATCAGCTCGCGCGCGACGAGCGGATCGGGCGCGGTGGCGACGACCGTCATATCGGGCTGACTGTTGATGATTTCCGTCATCAAACTGCGGATCAGCGCCGAATCGTCGACGCAGAGAACCTTGATTTTTTGCACAGCGTTCACGCCTCCTCTACTGTCCTGGCGTTGTCTTGACCGGATGCGCGCAGCGCGGACGACACGCTCGAGCCGAACAGCTCGATGCGAGGGCGCGCGCCCTGCGGCTGGGATTGGGAAATCTGGGGCGTATGAGCTGCCGAGTTTGCTGCCGGCGACGTGGCGCCCGGGCCCGCGCGCCCCGCGCCGCCGACGCCGAACAGCTCGACGCGCGCCCGCGCCCGCGCGAGCCGCTCGGCGCGCGCTTCGGCGGTTTGCGCGGCGAGCTGCTGCTCGCGCTCGGCCACGCTCGTGTCCTGCGAGAGACGCAGCTTCTTGACCATCACCTGGCCCGTGCGCGGCAGGAAGGCCACCTTGCGCGGATGCGAACCTTGCAGGTCCTCGGCCACGATGCGGATGTTCTCGGTCGCGAGATAGCGGCGCACGAACACGGCGTTGCGGTCGCCGATGTTCATCGTCGTCATGCCCGCGAGCACCGCCGCGCCGCCGAACACCTTGGCCTCGAAACGCTCACGGCGGCCACCCGCCTTGATCAACTCGTTGATGAGCACTTCCATCGCGTAGGCGCCGTAGCGCATGGCGTCGGAGGCGCCGGTGAGGGCGTGGGCGGAGTCCGCGCCGTCGTCGGGGAGCATGAAGTGGTTCATGCCGCCGATGCCGGCGGTGCGGTCCTGAATGCAGGCCGCCACGCACGAGCCAAGCACCGTGACGAGCACCATGTCCTCGCCCGTCGTGTAGAACTCGTTGGGCAGCAGCTTGACGCCGGGGCGCTGGAAATGCGCGTCGAAATAGCGGTTCGTCGCGATCGGAAGGCGGGCGCTCATGCGGGCACTCCGAGCGCGTCGTTCGCGCGGCGCGGCGCGGCACTGGCAGCGGCGCCGCGCGTGAGTTCGTACACCGTCTGGCCGCGCAGACGGAACGCCTGCGTGACGTAGGTGAAGTTCTCCGAGTGGCCCGCGAACAGCAGGCCGTCCGGCTTCATGAGCGGCTCGAAGCGCGTGAGCACCTGTGCCTGGGTCGGCTTGTCGAAATAGATCATCACGTTGCGGCAGAAGATCGCGTCGAACGTCGTGCGCAAGCCGTAGTCCGCGTCGGTGAGATTGAGCTGCTCGAACTTGACCATCGCGCGCAGCTCCGGGCGCACCTTCACGAGTCCCGAGTGCGAGCCGGTGCCCTTGAAGAAGAAGCGCTTCAGACGCTCCGGCGACAGATGCTTCACCTGGTCGAACGAGTAGACGCCCGCGTCGGCCTTGGCGAGCACCTGGGTGTCGAGGTCGGTGGCGAGCACGCGCGCCTCGCGCGCGGCGCGGTCGCCGAGCGCTTCGACGAGCGTCATCGCGATCGAATACGGCTCTTCGCCCGTCGAAGCCGCCGAACACCACACCGAAACCGGCTGCGCACCTGCCACCCCCGCCCTGCGCTTCACGAAATCCGCGAGGATCGGGAAGTGATGCGCCTCGCGGAAAAACGCGGTGAGGTTCGTGGTGAGCGCGTTCGTGAACGCTTCCCACTCGGTCGCGTCGTTGCGCGCTTCGAGCTGGTCGAGGTACTCGCGAAAACTGTCGAGGCCGAGCGTACGCAGGCGCCGCGCAAGGCGGCTGTATGCCATGTCACGCTTGTGGTCCGAGAGCGAGATGCCCGCGCGGCGGTGAATGAGCGCGCGAATGCGCTCGAAGTCCGCCGAGGTGAAATCGAAATCGCGGTTGCTCTCGACGCCCGAACCGCCCGTCTCGCCGGCGTCCTGGCGCGTATTTCGCAGCGCTTTCATGCTGATGCTCCTTCGCATTGCGCGCCGCCCACTGCATGGGATACCGCGGCGCAGGACTGCTGCGCGCCGCGCCTGCCCGGTTGCAATGCGTGCGGCGCATGGGCGGCCTGCGCAGCACGCGCGGGCCGTGGGGCCCGGCGCGGCAGGTCTTGCCGTTGTGTAGCGCTCATGTGCATTGCAGTTGCTCGTCGTGTTCAGTACTTCACTACTCTTCCATGCCGCGTTCGATCAGAACGTTTCCCAGTCCGAATCGTCCGAAGCGGATGCTGCCGTGCTCACGTACGTCTCGCCGCGCGCAGGCGCGGCCGGTTTCGCTGCAGGCTTTGCCACCGCCTTGTTTGCCGGTTGCGCAGCGGGCTTTGTCGCAGGCTTCGCGGTGTCCGCCGGTGCCGCCGACGTTGCGACCGACGCCGACGACGACGTTGCCGCCGCGGGCTTCGCCCCCGCCGCAGCCGAAGACGGCGTCGCGCGTTTCGCGGCAACCGGCGCGGCCGGCGTGACGCGAGCCGGACCTGCACCCACGCTGCGCGCCGACGCGCCGCCCGTCGTCCACGTGCCGAGCACGTTCTGCAGTTGGCGCGTCTGCTCTTCGAGCGACGCGGCCGCAGCGGCCGCCTGCTCCACGAGCGCCGCGTTCTGCTGCGTGACGGTGTCCATCTGTGTGACGGCGCGGTTGACCTGCTCGATGCCGCCCGACTGCTCCTCGGACGCCGCGCTGATCTCACCCATGATGTCGGTCACGCGACGCACGGCCTGAAGGATTTCTTCCATCGTCGCGCCTGCGCGGCCCACGAGCTGCGAGCCGCTTTGCACTTTCTCGGCCGAGTCGTTGATGAGTTCCTTGATTTCCTTCGCCGCGCTGGCGCTGCGCTGCGCGAGGCTGCGCACTTCACCGGCCACCACGGCGAAGCCGCGGCCCTGCTCGCCCGCGCGCGCCGCTTCCACGGCCGCGTTGAGCGCAAGAATGTTGGTCTGGAACGCGATGCCTTCGATCACGCTGATGATGTCCACGACCTTCGCCGAACTCGCCGCGATGCCCTGCATCGTGTTCACGACTTCACCCACCACCTCGCCGCCGCGCGTCGCGATGTCGGAGGCGTTGACGGCCAGCTGGCTCGCCTGACGCGCGTTCTCCGCGTTCTGGCGCACGGTGCCGGTGAGCTGCTCCATGCTCGACGCCGTTTCCTGCAGCGAAGCGGCCTGCTGCTCGGTGCGCTGCGAGAGATCGGTGTTGCCCATGGCGATCTCGCGCGCGCCCACGTCGATCGAGCTTGCGCCCGTATGCACCGCGCTCACGAGCGTGACGAGGCTTTCCTGCATGCGCTTGATGCCGCTGAACAGACGCCCGATCTCGTTGTCGCTGTAGACCGTGACCGGCTGCGTGAGATCGCCGTGGGCGATGCGCTCGAAGCACGTCACTGCGTCCTCGAGCGGCTGCACGATGAGGCCGCGCATGGCGAAGCGGATCACCACGACGAGCACGAGCGCCACGGCGATCGCCGCGCCAATCGCGATGCGCATGACGGCGATCTTGTCGTGCGCGCCAGCCTCGCGAGCCTGCGCGCTTTGTTCCAGGGCCTGCGCGAGCGGACCGGCGACGTTGTCGTAATCGACGAACATCGGACTGATCTTCGTGTCGGCGATGGCGTGATAGGCCGGTTGATCGTTTGCGCGCAGGGCCGCGAATTCGGGCTGCACGCCGTCTTGCATGAGCGTGGCGCGCTTTGCCGCGAGCGCGTCGAGCGCGGCGGCGTCGAGACCGCCCTTCGGCGCGTTCTGGAACGCTTGCCAGGCTTCGTTGGATTTGCCGAGCAATTCCTGGGCGCGATCGATCACCTTCTTCGCATCGTCGGCCTGGCCTGCTGCCGTGAGCGCGCTGGCGCGGTCGATCGCGACACGCGTGCGCAGCAGATACGACGACGCGTCGTTCAGCGCATGCATCGCCACGAGATCGCCTCGCACGATTTCGGTGAACGCATCGCTCGCACGCCCGAGCGCGACGAGCCCGAGTGTGCCGACCAGCACGGTCAGCGCAACCAGAATGACCCCGACGCCCGTGAGCGTCGTGCGGATCGACCATCTTTGCAGCATCTCGTTTGCTCCTGTCCTGTACGAATCGGGGCGGGCTGTGCGGTCAAGCGCGGCCGGCATAGGCACGGCGACGCCCGGGCCCCTGCACGAAGCGCGCGCGAAAACGAAGGCGGCTTGCCGCTCTTTGGCGGCGGCTTTCCGCTCTCTCTCACGCTGGCCTCGCGGCCCCCCGGTTTAACTCTCGGCGCGTTAGACCAGCGCCTCGATCAGAGCCATTTCGCGGCTCGTCATCAGTTTTTCGATGTCCATCAGGATCAGCATGCGGCCTTCCACAGTGCCGAGGCCCGTAAGGTACTCGGTCGTGAGCGTCGCGCCGAATTCGGGCGCCGGCATGATCTGCTCCATCTGCAGCGTGAGCACGTCCGAGACGCCGTCCACCACCATGCCGACCACGCGATGCGCGACGTTCAGGATGATGACGACCGTCTGGTGGTCGTACTCGACGCGGCCCAGATGGAACTTGATGCGCATGTCGACGATCGGCACGATGATGCCGCGCAGGTTGATCACGCCCTTGATGAAGTCGGGCGCGTTCGCGATGCGCGTCACGCTGTCGTAGCCGCGGATTTCCTGCACCTTCAGGATGTCGATGCCGTACTCTTCCGCGCCGAGGGTGAAGACGAGGAATTCCTGGCCGCCTGCGTCGGCCTGCAGCGCGTCGCGGCGTTGCGCGCCGGCAATCGCGCCGTGCGCGCCGTTGCCTTGAATCGATTGGACTTCTGCCACGTTAGCCCCTGAACGGTTGGGAGATGATGGATTGAGTGCGTCCGGACTTCATCGCGATTACGCGAATTCGGCGAACGCACCCGAATTTGCGCTGGCGCTTACGCCATGCGTGGCGCGCGTCTCGCGATTGAGCGCGGCCACGTCGACGATCAGCGCGACGCTGCCGTCGCCGAGAATGGTCGCCGCCGAAATGCCGTGCACCTTGCGGTAGTTCGTTTCCAGGTTCTTCACCACGACCTGTTGCTGGCCGACCAGTTCGTCGATCAGCATGGCGAAGCGACGACCTTCGGTTTCCATGATCGTGACGATGCCCTGCGTCGGGTCCGTGCGCGCGCCTTCGACGTTGAACGCCTGATGCAGCGCCACGAGCGGGAGATACTCGCCGCGCACGCGCACCACGCGGTCGCCGTTGGTGACCGTGTAGATGTCTTCGTGGCGCGGCTGCAGCGACTCCATCACGAAGTTCAGCGGCAGGATGAAGATCTCACTGCCGACCTTCACCGACATGCCGTCGAGAATCGC
Source organism: Paraburkholderia sp. BR10872 (assembly GCF_040965835.1). Taxonomy (NCBI): domain Bacteria; kingdom Pseudomonadati; phylum Pseudomonadota; class Betaproteobacteria; order Burkholderiales; family Burkholderiaceae; genus Paraburkholderia; species Paraburkholderia sp. BR10872. Next base: position 111,906 of record NZ_JBFRCN010000004.1, on the reverse strand, counting down.
CAGCGTGAGCGGCAGCACGATGCGCGTGGTGCTGCCCTTGCCCGCGTGCGAGGTGATTTCCACGTGGCCGCCCATCGCCTGGATGTTGCGCTTCACCACGTCCATGCCCACGCCGCGGCCCGAAACGTCCGTCACCTGCTCGGCGGTCGAGAAGCCGGGCAGGAAGATGAGGTTCCAGACCTCGTCGTCGGACATGCTGTCGCTCACCTGCATGCCCTGCTTGATCGCCTTGGCGAGAATCTTGTCGCGGCGCAGGCCCGCGCCGTCGTCGCTCACCTCGATCACGATGTTGCCGCCGTGGTGCGCGGCGGACAGCACGAGCTGGCCCGTGGCGTCCTTGCCCGCGGCGCGGCGCGCTTCCACGGTTTCGATGCCGTGGTCGAGCGAGTTGCGCACGAGGTGCGTGAGCGGGTCGATGATGCGCTCGATCAGGCTCTTGTCGAGTTCGGTCGCCTGACCGAAGGTGACAAGCTCGACTTCCTTTCCGAGCTTCGCCGCGAGATCGCGCACGAGACGCGGGAAGCGGCTGAAGACGTAATCCATCGGCATCATGCGGATCGACATCACCGCTTCCTGCAGATCGCGGGCGTTGCGCTCGAGCTGCGCCATGCCGTTGTAGAGACGGTCGTGCAGCGCCGGGTCGAACGTGCTGGTGGTTTCCGCGAGCATGGCCTGCGTGATGACGAGTTCGCCCACGAGGTTGATCAGCTGGTCGACCTTTTCGACGCCCACGCGAATCGAACTGCCTTCCGCCGATGCGGCGGCGGCGGCCGGTCGCGCCTTGCGCTCGCCTTCGGCTTGCGCGGGCGCCGGGGCGCTCGCGGGCGGGCGCGGCATGTCTTGTTCGGCATGCGCGGCGGGCGGCGGGGCCGGGATCACGGCGCTCGCAGCAGGGGCCGCAGCCATCGGTGCCGCGGGAGGCGCGGCCGGTGTTGCCGCGGGCGCGGCGGCGGGTGCGGCCGCAGCCGGTTGCGCGTCGCCCTGCGGCGCGGCGCCACGGCCGATCGAAATCTGTTTCTCGTCGATCACGAAGCAGCACACCGCGATGATGTCATCGGAGGTCACATCGGTTTCGAGCCACAGCGTGAGGTCGTCGCCGGTCTTCACCTGGCCGAGAATGCGGCCGAGGTTGCCGAGCTCTTCGACGAGCAGCTCCTGGTCCTTCGCGTCGACGGCACGCAGCGTGACGCGCAGGTGCGGACCTTCCACCGCAGCGTCGGCGCCGGCTGCGGGCGCCGACGCTGCCGCATCGATCGCCTCGCTCACGACGTGCTCGGGCGCGCCCGAACCTGCCGAGGCCAGCGTGCTGTGCATTTCGAAAGCGGCTTCGAGATCTTCTTCCGAATCGCCGGCGCTCGCCTGCGCAGCCGGTGCGGGCGCGGGGGCCGGCGCCGGTGCGGGTTCAGGCGCGGGTACGCCGCGGCTTTCCGCGTAGAGGCGCTCGAGCTTGGTGCGCACGGCGGCCGCTGCCTGCGCATCGGGCTCGGCGCTCGCGCGGTAGGCGCCGAGCTGGTCGGAAAGCACGTCCTTCGTTTCGAGGAACGTGTCGATCATGTCCTTGCGCAGCACGAGCTCGTTGTTGCGAGCGCGGTCGAGCAGCGATTCGAGAATGTGGGTCGTCTCGGTCAAGGCCGTGAAGCCGAACGTCGCCGCGCCACCCTTGATCGAGTGCGCCGCGCGGAAGATCGCCGCCAGATCCTCGGGATCCGGGCGACCGACGTTCAGGTTCAGGAGAAGCTGCTCCATCTGAGCGAGCAGCTCGTCCGCCTCGTCGAAAAACGTCTGATAGAACTGAGTGATGTCGAGAGTCATTGCTCTTTCACCGCGTTAATTGCCTGGGGGGTGCCTGGTCGCTCGCCGCGCGGCACCTCAAGGGTGGGCCTCGCCGAGTGCGCTCGCCAGATCGACGAGCAGCTCGGGGTCCACCGGTTTTTCGATCCAGCCGGTCGCGCCTGCGTCGCGTACGGCTGCCTTGAAGCCTTCGTCCGATTCCGTGGTCAACACGAGGATGGGCGTTTCGAAGTACGAAGGATTCGCCCTCAACTGCTTGATCAGGTCGAGCCCGCCCATGCGCGGCATGTAAAGGTCGGTAAGCACGAGATCGAAGCGCTGGGCGAGCGCATGCTCGAGCCCTTCTTCGCCGTCGCTCGCCACCGTCACCTCGTAGCCTGCCGAGCCGAGCGCCGCCTGCAGGATCTCCCGCATGGACACCGAATCGTCGATCGCCAGAATGTTCCTGATCATCCGTTCCTCGTTGTCATTGCGCTGCCGGCGCGACGGCCGGGGCGACCGCCGGCCCCACCGGCGCCACCGTGGTCGCCACCTTCGGCGCGATCGCGACCGGCGCCGGCGCCGCCCGGCCCATGCCGGCGTCCGGCGTGAGCGCGGGCAGGCTCTTGCCCGAGCCCGCTGCGTCGTCGGAGAGCGTGGTGGTGGTCGAGTCGTCGTGCATGAGCGCGTCTTCGGACTTCTTGTTCAATACGATGATGCTGATGCGGCGGTTCTCCGGGTCGAGCGGATCGGCCTTGTTCAGGTTCTGCGTGGAAGCGAGACCGAGCACGCGCAACACCTTCGATTCGTCCATGCCGCCCGCGATCAGCTCGCGGCGCGATGCGTTCGCGCGGTCGGCGGAAAGCTCCCAGTTGCTATAGCCCTTGTCGCCGCCGGCGTAGGGCACGGCGTCGGTGTGGCCCTGCACGACGATGCGGTTGGGCACGTCGTTGAGCGTCTTGCCGATCGCCTGCAGGATGTCGCGCATGTACGGCTCGACCACGTCGCGCGCGGTGGCGAACATCGGGCGCTTCTGCGAGTCGACGATCTCGATGCGCAGGCCCTGCAGCGTGGAGTCGATGCGGATCTGCTGCTTGAACTGGCGCAGCACCGGATTCGCCTCGATCGCCGCCATCAGCTTGACTTGCAGGTCGTGCAGGCGCACCTGCTCCTTGCGTTCGAGCGAGCCTTCGAGCTGCTTCGTGGCGTCGTCGTCGTTGTGCTTCGACTGGTTGCGCTCGGAGCGCTCGGTCGCGCCGTCGCTGCGGCGCGTGACGCCCTGGTCCTGCGACGAGATGTCACGGCCGCCGCCCTTCAGGATGCTCGAGTCTTCCGCGCTGCGGTCGCCGCCCCAGAGCGTGATCTTCATCGGCTGGTTGAAGTAGTCGGCGATGCCCTTCAACTGCACCGTCGAAGCCGACGAAAGCAGCCACATCAGCAGAAAGAACGCCATCATCGCGGTCATGAAGTCCGCGTAGGCGAGCTTCCACGCGCCGCCATGATGGCCGGCCTTCTTCGGCGCGGCGCGCTTGACGACGATTGCGCGGTCCTTGTTGTTGCTCATGGGCCGTCCCTTACTTCGCCTTCACGCGGCGCACGTGCTCTTCGAGTTCCGTGAACGACGGACGCTCGGTCGAGAACAGCACCTTGCGGCCGAACTCCACGGCAATCGCCGGCGCGTAGCCGTTCAGGCTCGCGAGGATCGTGACCTTGATGCACTGGAACATCTTGGTCGACTCGGTCACGCGCTGCTCCGCGAGGCTCGAGAGCGGGCCGATCAGGCCGTACGAAAGCAGAATGCCGAGGAAGGTGCCGACCAGCGCCTGGGCGATCATCTCGCCGAGCACTGCGGGCGGCTTGTCGGCGGACGCCATGGTGTGAACCACGCCCATCACCGCCGCGACGATACCGAACGCCGGCATCGCGTCGCCCACCTTCGCGAGCGCGTGGGCAGGCGCCTCGCCTTCGGCGTGGTGCGTTTCGATTTCCTCGTCCATGAGGCTTTCGATCTCGAAGGCGTTCATGTTGCCGCCCACCATGAGACGCAGGTAGTCGGTGAGGAATTCGACGATGTGGTGGTCGGCCAGGATCTTCGGATACTGCGTGAAGATCGGGCTCTTCTGCGGATCGTCGATATCCGCTTCGAGCGTGAGCGTGCCTTCCTTTCGCGCCTTCGCGAGCAGGACATAGAGCAGCGCGAGCAGCTCCATGTACACGTCCTTGTTGTATTTGGCGCCCTTGAACAGCGTGGGAAGCACGCGCAAGGTGGCCTTGATGGTCTTGATGCCGTTGCCGAGGATGAACGCGCCGACGCCAGCACCACCGATCATGAGCAGTTCCATCGGCTGCATGAGTGCAGCGAGATGGCCGCCCTCGAGTGCGTAGCCGCCGAAGACGCAAAGGATCGTCAAGAGGGTTCCAACGATAATCAGCACTGCCGGGTCCTCACTAGAAATGCGCCGCGAACCGCCGTCGGCCCGCGCCCTTAGCTGGGTTTACGGCAACGGCGCGAAAAACTTTGGGTTTGAATGGGCGCGGATCGTAAGCCGGCCGGGCGTCTGCCGTCTGCTCGACGTCGACATGCCGGATGAATCTGGGGCCGGTTCGCAAAGCCGCGCGGGAAGGGATTGCAATTCGTGTCTATGACTGCGTGCGACGACGCGGCGCGCTTGCGGCACGCGCCTTCCGGCGAAGCCGCAGGGCCTCTGCGCCGGGACGGGCCGGGTTTATCCGGAGTCCCGGCCTGCATGGAGTGCGGCAAACCGCATCGATCAGGGTCAAGCGGCGTTGATCTGCCTCAAGCGGCGATCTGCGACGCAAGCGCGTTGCGCCGTGTGCGCCCCGCCCGCGAGGGCGGCTGGCACAGCCCGCAGACGAAGCCACGCTGCGGGTCGTGCGCGTGAGCGACGTAGCGGCCGCCGCAACGGCTGCATGGCGTCATCTGCAGGAGGCCCGAGGTGAAATAGCGCACGAGCGTCCAGGCGCGCGTGAGGCTCAGCGCGGGCGTTTCGTCATGCAGCCGCAGGTGCTCGAGATAGAGCCGGTAGCTCTTCACGATCGCGTGGATCGGCTCGCAGCGCGCGTGGCGGCTCATGAACATGAACGTGTTGTAGAACAGCGAGGAATGGACGTTGGGCTGCCAGGTCATGAACCAGTCGGTCGAAAACGGCAGCATGCCCTTGGGCGGCGACTCGCCCTTCACTTCCTTGTAAAGCCGGATGAGCCGGTCGCGCGAGAGCGAGGTCTCCGCTTCGAGCAGTTGCAAACGCGCGCCCAGTTCGATCAGCTCGATTGCGAGCGCGATCTCTTTTACCTCCTGCACCACACTCTTTGTCGCCATAGACACCCGTTGGAAGCCGCAATGGAATGCGCCTGGCCCCTGCCGCCGTTCGCGGGCAGCAAGGGTGCAATGCGCCGCAGCGCGCTGCGGCGCTGGGCGAAGCGGTTCAGCCGATCTGTTCGACGTCCTGGCCCGCCATGATGATCGCCGAGTGCGTCAGCGCGGTTTTGCCCTTGTCGGCAAGCGCGCTCAGGATGGCGTGGTCGTCGAACCGGAAGCGGCAAAGCAGCTGGTTCGATGCGGCAAGGCGTACGGTCTGCGCGAAAGTGAGATTAGCGAGCACCTCGGCAGACTGCTCGGAGATGCCCATACGGAACATGCCCGTCGGCTTGTCCTCGCGCAAAAGACGTTGCGCGAGCAACAGATACGACAGGTTCACTTCCTTGATCTCATTGAGCATGTCGCTGTGCGTCGTCGCGCTCATGGATTCCCCCGAATCAAATCGCGGCGGCTGGTCAGACCGCCCGCGGAAAACGTTTGCTCGCCCAGATACAACCCAAGTGCATCCGAACGGCCTGTTTATGGTCGTGGGTCCATTGTGGCTGGGGCGGGAACAAATGGAAATCGGACGGATGCCGCGACGCGTTGCGAGAAAAAGTTTCGCAAACGTGTAGGAATTTTTCTGACAAAGAGGCGGGAGCAGCGGCGGGAGGCGGGGCGCGTCATGTCGTGCGCATAGGCCGCGGATTTATCGGTTGATTATAGGCTTTTTCATGGATGCGTCACGCGTGGGTGGTATTCGCTGCGCGCGCGTCACTCGCGCCCTGCCTTTTGACCCTTGTTTCGGCGCAGCGGGCACGCGGCTTGCGCAATGCGCGCCCAAGCCGCGTCACGCTTTGCAATGGCCTCTTACACCTGCTGTATCCCGCTGTAACAACTTTAAGCGTTTGCAAAACCGCGTGTGTCGGGCCGCGAAATGGCCATAATCGGTCTCAGGGATAACCCGATACCGTTGTACCGCCGCAGTGCCGCATCACAGAGTTCGTTGCACACGCGGCTTTTTTGCCAGGAGATCGAACAATGCGAATCGCACAAATTGCGCCACTTTATGAAGCCGTTCCGCCCAAGCTTTATGGCGGCACCGAGCGCGTCGTGTCCTACCTGACCGAAGCGCTGGTCGACCTCGGCCACGACGTGACGCTGTTCGCCAGCGGCGATTCGGTCACCTCGGCAAACCTCGAAGCCGCCTGGCCGCGCGCACTGCGTCTGGACCCCACGATCCGCGACGCGCTGGCGCCGCACATGGTGCTGCTCGAGCGCGTGCGCCGCGTCGCGCACGAATTCGACGTGCTGCACTTCCACCTCGACTATCTGCCGTTCCCGCTTTTCACGACCATGGACACGCCGTTCGTGACGACGCTCCACGGCCGCCTCGACCTGCCGGAGCTGCAACCGGTATTCGAGCAGTTCCCGAACGCACCGGTCATCTCGATTTCGGACTCGCAGCGCCAGCCGTTGCCGCAGGCCGCGTGGCAGAACACGATCTATCACGGACTGCCAAAGAACCTGCTCACGCCGCAAGCTGATCGCAAGCCCGAGTACCTGGCGTTCCTCGGCCGGATCTGCCCGGAAAAGCGTGTGGACACGGCGATCAAGATCGCCGCGCTCTCCGGCCTGCCGCTGAAGATCGCCGCCAAGGTCGACAAGGTCGACCAGGACTACTTCAAGACCGAGATCGAGCCGCTGCTTTCGCAGGCCCACGTGGAGTTCGTCGGCGAGATCAACGAAGAGCAGAAGCCCGCGTTCCTTTCGGGTGCGAAAGCGCTGCTGTTCCCGATCGACTGGTCCGAGCCGTTCGGCCTCGTGATGATCGAGGCGATGGCGTGCGGCACGCCGGTGATCGCCTTCAATCGCGGTTCGGTGCCGGAAGTGATCGACCCGGGCGTGACGGGCTATGTCGTCGAGGACGTGCAAGGCGCCGTGGCCGCGCTCCAGAGTGTCGATTCGCTTTCGCGCGTGGCGATTCGCAACCAGTTCGAACACCGCTTTACGTCGCACATCATGGCCGGCAATTATGTCGACACTTATACGGCGCTGATCGAAGCCGCGCAGCGTCCGGTACTGCGTCGCGTCGCCGCCGGTTGAGTGCGAAGCATTCCAGATTTCGCGATAAATCCAGACGAATGCGCGATGTGAATCGTTTGCGAGTCGCTGAATAGCGCCATTACGCGTTGATTACAGAAGACTCACAAAAAAGAGCCGCATGAAACATGCGGCTCTTTTTGCATTTTCGGCTACACCGCTATGACGGCCGGGCTGTTCCCCGGCGGCATGCGTCAGGCGATCAGGTAGCGTTCGCGGTTCTTGCCCGCGATCCACTTGGGCGGCTTGCCGCGGCCGCTCCAGGTCGCGCCGGACTTGGGGTCCTGATAGCGCGCAGGCAGCGGCGCCTTTTTCGGCGGACGCCCGCGGCGCGCGGCCTCGGCAAAGCCCAGGTCCTGGGCGGAAAGGCCGTATTCGGCGATCTTTTCCCGGATCGTGGCGATGACGTCCGCGATCTCCGTGCGCCGCGCCTCTTCGGCCTGAGCCTGGAGTTTTGCGATCTGCGCCTTGATCTCTGTATATTGCGACATTTCTATTCCCCCTTCATTGCTCTTGAAACCTGCTCTTGAAACCGGCTCGATCGGAGATTAGACGTAAATAACGGAATTCGCAATCGCTATTAATACTGCCTTTTTACGCTATTCTTCAATTTAACGATCGACCGGCTCCAGCGCAATTGCGTACACATCGATCGTAATAATTCGATCAATTACGTCGAAATTGACAATCCTTGACAGCATCGAAAAGGGCGACTGCCTAGAATCTGGCATTTCCCGGTGCCGGTGCTTTACGCGGCCCCTTCAAAAATCGACTTTTCGAGGTGTCACGCAATGCACTTATCCAGGCGGCTCATCGCCGAACTGATCGGCACTTTCTGGCTCGTTCTGGGCGGCTGCGGCAGCGCGGTGCTCGCGGCCAACTTCGCCGGGCCGGTTCACGGACTCGGGATCGGGTTCGTGGGCGTGTCGCTCGCCTTTGGCCTGACCGTGCTCACCATGGCCTACGCCATCGGCCACATTTCCGGCTGCCATCTGAATCCCGCCGTGAGCGTGGGCCTGACCGTGGCGGGCCGCTTCCCGGCGCGCGACCTCGTGCCCTATATCGCCGCGCAGGTGGTGGGCGCGGTGATCGGCGCTTTCGTGCTTGCGCTCATCGCGACGGGCAAGCCCGGCTTCGACCTCGTCGCGAGCGGCTTCGCGACCAACGGTTACGGCGAGCAGTCGCCGGGACACTACGCCATGGGCGCCGCGTTCGTGTGCGAAGCGGTCATGACCGCGGTCTTCCTGTTCGTCATTCTCGGCGCAACCGACAAGCGCGCACCCGCAGGCTTCGCGCCGATCGCCATCGGCCTGTGCCTCACGCTGATTCATCTGATCTCGATTCCCGTCACCAATACCTCGGTGAATCCGGCACGCTCGACCGGCCCCGCGCTGTTCGTGGGCGGCGAGGCGATCTCGCAGCTGTGGCTGTTCTGGGTCGCGCCGATCGTCGGCGCAGTGATCGCAGGCATCGTGTACCCGGCGGTGGCGGGGCGGGGCGAAGCGGTGGCGGCGGTCGGCGCGCGCGAGACGGCTTGACGGCCTCTGACGCGCGCTGACACGTCCGCGCGGCCCGAGCCGCGCCGCATTGCGACACGTTCTCCGTGCAGTTGCAAACGGGCGCTTCGGCGCCCGTTTGTCTTGCTGAGCGCGGGGCGCTCCGGGTGCGCTGCTGGCCGGGCCCGTGACGGCTGCGCTGCTAGAATCGGGCGACCTTCCCATTGTCTTGCGACCTGGAGCATCACGCCCAGCATGAAGCGCTCACGCCCCCGGCCAGGCCGGATCGCCTCGACGCTCGCCGCCGCGCTGAGCGCACTGCTATGCGCCTGCGCGCCGCTGCCACACGCCAACGGAGCCGCTAACGCCGGCGAGACAGCGCAGACGAATGCGAGCAGCGCGCCAGCCACGCGCAACGTCGAAACGCTCATCTTCGTGAGGCACGGTGAAAAGCCGCCAGAGGGATTCGGCCAACTTAACTGCAAGGGGCTGAACCGAGCGCTTGCGCTGCCGGCCGTGATCGCGGCCAAGTACGGCAAGCCCGATGCGATCTACGCGCCCGACCCCGGCGAGCAAAAGGAAGACAACGGCCATGCCTACAACTACGTGCGCCCGCTCGCGACGATCGAGCCGACCGCGATCCAGTTCGGCATGCCGGTCCAGACGCCGTATGGCTATTCGAAGATCGACGCGCTGCAAAGCGCACTCGTCGATCCGCAGTGGCGCGGCCGCACCGTGCTCGTTGCATGGGAGCATCGGGAAATCGAGACGCTCGTACGCCGCGTCGTCACCGCGCACGGCGGCAGCGCGAACGACGTACCGCGCTGGGAGAGCGCGGACTTCGACAGCATTTACGTGGTGCGTATCGACTGGAGCGGCGGCGCCGCGCGCGCGCGTTTCTCGCACGAGCGCGAAGGGCTCGACGGTCGCGCGGACGACTGCCCGTGCGCGCAACTGCCCGCCGCGCAGTAATCGTCCCGCGGTTATCGTTCGAATGGAATCGAGGTGGTGGCGGCGCTAGCGACCGCGCCCGCGTGAATTACGACGCGAGTTCGTCGCTGAGCGCGAACAGCTTGCGAAGATGATGCGCGACACCGGCTTCGAAGTTGTTGCCGATGCGCGGCACCCGAGGCAGTCGCTTGATGAGATCGGGATTGGCGTTGTTCATCATGAACGGATGACCCGCCGTTTCGAGCAGGTCGATATCGTTCATGTTGTCGCCGAACGCGACGCAACCCGCGGCGTCCACGCCGAGCCGGTCGAGTACGACGCGCAGCGCGCGGCCCTTCGAAACGCCGGCCACCATCACTTCGAGGCAATCGGGCAGGGAATAGGTGACGTAGAGCGCGTCGCCGAACTCGCGCGCGAGATTCTGCGCGACGTGCGCGAGATCTGCCGGATCGCCGATATAGAGCGCCTTGGCGATGCCTGCGCCCGCGTAATCGCGCAGATCCGCCACGCGGTACTCGAAGCCCGAGTCCTGGTGATACGCGAGCAGTTCGGGCGCGTCGCGGTCGATGAGCCAGGCGTCGTCGGTATAGATGCTCACGATCACGCGGCCGTGCTCGCCCACGGTGTCGGCGGCGACCAGACGCTCGACCATGGGCGCGCTCAGATTGCTCGCGTGGATCAGTGTGTCGTCGGGTGCGTGCACGCGCGCGCCGTTCGCGGTGATGAGATATGGCCGGATGCCGAGCACGTCGCGAATACCGGCCACGTCGCAATAGTGGCGGCCGGTCGCGATTACGAACGGCAGCCCCTGCGCATCGAGTGCGCCCAGCGTGGCAACCGTGAACGGATCGACCTGATGGTCGCTATTGAGCAGCGTTCCGTCGAGATCGGTTGCAATGACCTTGTACATGGTGATTAGACAGCTAGCGGGAAACGTTGAATCGTAGCATCTGCGGCACGGCTATGCCCTTGACCTACGTTCGCGCCCTTTCTCACTTGCCGCTCAGTTGTCCGCAGCAGCGCGCGCCAGCCGCTGGGCCTCCATCTGCGCGAGGCGAAGCGCGCCGGACGTGGAATCGGCGAGCGGCGCGCGCAGGCGATCGCGCACCGCTTGCGGCACCCACTCGCGCAGCGGTTGCCCAAGGCCGCCCGAGAGCGCCGCCGGCAGCTCGCCCGAAGGATCGAGCGCGGTGATGAGTTTCGCGATTTCCACGCCGGCTTCGGCGAGCAGCTTAGCGACGAACGGATGTTCGCGATGCGCGAGGACGACCGGTGCGAGGCTGGCGTAAGCTGTCTGGTTGGCCGCGCACTGCCATACGATGAGACTGTCGCGATCGGTGGCCCGCGCGTGTGCGAGGAGGGCCCGTGCGAAGTCGTCCATGGGCACGCGTGCATCGAGCGCCTGCTGCGCCCAGACGATCGCGCGCAGGCCGAACCACGCGCCACTCGCTTCGTCGCCCGAGGGAAAGCCGAAACCGCCCGCAATGCGGCACTGACCGTCCTCACCAAGCACCGCTGCGATGCTGCCCGTGCCGAGGGCGACCACCACGCCCGGCGCGCCGCCGTGCGCGCCCAGCAGCGTCGTGTAGGCGTCGCTTTCCACCGCCAGTCCGGCCACGGGAGGAGCGGCAGCGAGAAACGGCGCCAGCCAGTCGGGGTTGTTCACGCCCGCGAGCCCGCAGCCAAGCACGCATTGCGACCAGTCGAACGCAAGCCCCGCGTGCGCAAACGCCGCGCGGCAGCCCTCCTCGATCGATTGCCAGGCCCGCGCGATACCGAGCCCGAGCCCCGACGGCCCCGTAGCCGCGCGCGCGAGTTCGACGCCGTTCGCGTCGCCAAGCGCGATGCGCGTGCCCGTGCCGCCGCCGTCCACGCCAATCAACCAGGTGTATTTCTGCATGGTGTCCGCCGCGCCTCGCGCGCCTGTGAGTCCGGTTCGAAAGCCAAAATTCTTGTCGTGCCGCAGAGACTAACGGCTTCCCCGGGTTCGCACAATCGGCCATCCGGCCAGGGTGGCGGCGCTGCACCGATCCGCTATGCTTGCGTGGCTCGAACGATGTCTCGCAAGGAGAACTTACCGTGACACACCGCTGCAACTGGGTATCGGCCGGCGCGTCGCCGCAGTATGTGCAATACCACGACGAGGAGTGGGGCGTGCCGTCGCGGGACGACCAGCATCTGTTCGAAATGATCGTGCTCGAAGGCGCGCAGGCAGGGCTCTCGTGGTCCACGATACTCAACAAGCGCGAAGGCTATCGCCGCGCCTTCGCCGACTTCGACATCGAGAAGGTTGCGCGCTTTACGCCCAAACACGTCGAAACGCTCATGCAGGACGCCTTGATCGTGCGCAACCGGGCCAAGATCGAGGCCGCCATCGCCAACGCCCGCGCCGTGCAGCAAATCCAGACGGAGCACGGCTCGCTCGCGAAGTTTGTCTGGTCGTTCGTGAACGACACGCCCATCCAGAACGACCTCGCCTCGTATCGCGACGCACCAGCGTCTACCGAAGTCTCGGACGCCCTTAGCAAGGCGCTCAAGAAATACGGCTGCAAATTCGTTGGTACGACGATCTGCTACGCGTTCATGCAGGCTGTCGGCATGGTCAACGACCATGAGCGCGACTGCATGTGCCGCAAGGCCTGCGCTGCGCTTGGCAAAAAGAAGCGCCGCGCCTGAGCGCAGTGACACTTGCGCGACTCGGGTAACTCCCGAGCGAGGCAGGACGCGCCTTGCAAGCCCTCGTCCCGCATGGCTTTGTGGCACGCCGGCGCGACTGCGCGCGGCACTGGCCAACCCAATTTTTGATCGCTACGGTGCGCCACCCCACGGTTTTCCGCTGGCGTGCCGTTATAACGGGAAGTGAATGCAGACGCGTCAGGGGAACCGTGAGTGATGTCGGCTGGAAGGCCGGCGGCGCCGCATTAGAAGGGAATTAACCTGTGCCCGGCAGCTGGGCAACAGGGGGTTGAAATGAAAAACGTCCACTTCCTGAGTCATCAGGAAATCTTCGACCGCGCGGTGGCCCATCTCTTTGGCCAGGGGCGCGCGGCACTTCTCCCACGCGGAGGCGGCGCCTACCGGGGCGGTGGCTGTGGCGGCGGCTCCGGCAGCGCGCACAGCTATGGCGGTTGCCCGGTCGGCAGCTTCATCCGGCCACGCGACTATATGAGCGCCATGGAAGGCATACCCGTGCGCTACCTCGGCCGTGAGACGAACGACGTGCCGCTCTATATGGATGTGGGCGTCGCCGCGCTGAAGAAGGCGCTGCTGCGCGCCCATATCAACATATACGACCCCGCCACGATCACTCTGCTGAGTTGCCTGCAGAACGTGCACGACGTGTTTGGCGTGTGGGAATGGCGCGAACGCCTTTGCTCGATTGCCGCGCAGTTCAGCTTGTCGCCCGCGCAGCTGAAGAACGCTGCCTGAAATCGGCCGGCACGCGCAACACGCGCTGCGCATCGGCGCGGAGTTTCTAAGCGCAAATACGCACAAACGCAAACGGCGGCGCAGCTTCTTGCGAAGCATGCGCCGCCGTCTGGCGGAACACCGAAAAGCGAAAAAGCTTAGTGGAGCTTCTTCGGCAGCATCTGGCTGCGCAGGCGCTTGTGCAGGCGCTTAACAGCAGCTGCCTTCTTGCGCTTGCGAACTGCCGTCGGCTTTTCGTAAGCTTGACGCTCACGCAGCTCGGCGATCAGGCCGTTCTTTTCGATTGCACGGCGGAAGCGGCGAATCGCCACTTCGAACGGCTCGTTTTCCTTCAGAAGAATCGTCGTCATGTATTTCCTAACTCAAATCGCTTAATACGGTTCAAAGGCGCGAGCGTCAAAGCCGCTCACGCGCCGGCCCTCCGGTCGTTCGCCACGCTGGGGCCGAACGAGAGGCAAGGCGGCCACGGAGGCCGGAAAAGAGAAGTAGGGGGTTCACAGCGGAACGCGATCAGGTCGACCTTGCTGCAACACACCTGACCGCCGGTTTGCGGCCGCCAACAGTAACGAACACGGCAACAAAACAGGCAAAGATCTCAATTCACTCCCAATGATATCAGGAAAAGATCCGCCTGACCAGGGTTTCTTGAGTCTACTCAGGGACTTGCGCGGCTTGCCGCGGCCGCCGCGCCCGCCCTGTCGATTAGGACACCTGGGTTAATGCCTTTGCCGTCAGGCGCTCGCGTCGTTGAGCGCCTGGATGTCGGCCGGATCGAGCTTCAGCCGTACCGCTGCTGCAAGGCTCTCCAGCTGATCCAGCGAGGTCGCGCTCGCGATCGGCGCGGTAATGCTCGGGCGCGCGATCAGCCACGCCAGCGCAACTGCCGCGAGCGTGCTGCCGTGACGCTCGGCCACATAGTCGAGCGCCGCGAGGATCCGGATGCCGCGGTGGTCGAGGTACTTTTCGACGCGCGAGCCGCGCGTGCTCTTCGCGAGATCCTCGCGCGAACGGTACTTGCCCGAGAGAAAGCCGCTCGCGAGGCTGTAATAGGGCACGACCGCGAGCTTCTGCGCCATGGCCACCGGTTCGAGATCGGCCTCGTAATGGGCGCGGTCGTACAGGTTGTATTCGGGCTGAATGATCTGGTACGCGGGCAGGCCGGATTTCGTCGCAACCGCGAGCGCCTCCTCGACGCGCGCGCCCGTGTAGTTCGACGCGCCGATCACCCGCACCTTGCCGGCCTCGATCAGCCGTTGGTACGCACCGAGCGTTTCCTCGAGCGGGACTTTCTGGTCGTCCTCGTGCGAGAAGTATACGTCGATGTAGTCAGTCTGCAGACGACGCAGCGAATCCTCCACGGCAGCCGCGATGTTGGCGGCGGAAAGTCCCGGGCGGCGTGCATCTTTTGCGACCTTCGTTGCGATCACCACCTTGTCGCGCTTGCCGCTTTTGGCGATCCACTTGCCGATGATCGTCTCCGATTCGCCGCCCTGGTTGCCGGGCACCCACGCGGAATACACATCGGCGGTGTCGATGAAGTTGAGGCCGGCGTCGGTGAAGGCGTCGAGTATCGAAAACGAGGTGGCTTCGTCTGCGGTCCAGCCGAAGACGTTGCCGCCGAACATGAGCGGGGCGACCTGCAACGAGGAATTGCCGATCCTGCGTAGTTCCATGGGGCCTCCAGAAAAAAGGGCGGACGGGAATCGCTGAGGATACGCCGCCTCGCGGCGCGCTGCAGCGGGCAAGGGCGCGCAGCCGCGGGAGTGCCTTGGCGCCCTGCACTAAACCACGCGCGATACCTGCCGTAAACACGCTTGCAAACTGCAAGACGCAGAAATGCGTGAGGGAAGCGGGAAGCACGAAGCGCGGCGCAAGCGGATTTTTTATGCACCGCGCAAATGAGGTCTCGATTGTCGGTGCTTCCCCTCAAGTTTTTTTTACCCACGCCGACAACCTTCACTGAGGCGGCCAGCAATGAAAGATTGCACCCGCCGCGGCCATAGTGGCTTGTAACGGGCTTTCAGCCCGCTTAGGAGAATTTCCATGCTCGGAATTAACAGCAACATCAACTCGCTCGTCGCGCAACAGAACCTGACGGGCTCGGGCAGCGCGCTGTCGCAAGCGATCACGCGCCTGTCGTCGGGTAAGCGCATCAACAGCGCAGCTGACGATGCAGCAGGCCTCGCGATCTCGAACATCATGCAGACCCAGATCAACGGTCTGAATCAAGGCGTGTCGAACTCGAACGACGGCGTTTCGCTGGTTCAAACGGCATCGAGCGGTCTGTCGTCGCTGACGAGCAGCCTGCAACGTATCCGCCAGCTGGCTACGCAAGCGGCCAACGGCTCGATGACCTCCGACGACCGCGCAGCACTGCAAAAGGAAGTGAACCAGCAAGTTTCGGAAATCAACCGTATCGCGTCGCAAACGACGTACAACGGCATGAACGTGCTGAACGGTTCGCTCGGTAACGTGTCGTTCCAGGTTGGCGCGAACGTCGGCCAGACGATCAGCCTGAGCCTGACGCAAAACATGTCGGCGGCTTCGATCGGCAGCGGCGTGCCGCAAGCTGGCCAAACGCTCGGCACGTTCTCGGGCCTGAGCCTGAACTCGGCCGGCGCTACGGTCGCCGCCTCGGCTGCAACCGTCACCTCCGTCAATGTGGTCTCCGACGGCAGCGGCGGCTTCACGTTCACGGACCAGAACAACCAGGCACTGAGCCAGACGGCGGTCGGCGCTCTGTTCACGGCCTCCAACGAAGCCAGCAGCACCGGCGGCGGCTTCCAGGGCTCGGGTACGGCGGTCACGCTCACCGACGGCGGCATGTCGGCGGCTATGGCTGCAGCAGCCGGCTCGGCGGGTTCCGCAGCGGCCGCCGCCGCTGGTGTCGCCATGGAAACGCAGATCGGCGCGTACAACGCACCGACGGACGTTGCTAACGTCAACATCAGCACGGCAAGCGGCGCAAGCATGGCCATGGAGTCGATCGACAACGCGCTGAACACGCTGAACAACCTGCAAGCAACGCTCGGCGCAGCGCAAAACCGCTTCACGGCAATCGGCACGACGCAGCAAGCTCAGTCGACCGACCTGTCGACCGCCCAGTCGTCGATCCAGGACGCCAACTTCGCGGAAGAAACGGCAAACCTGAGCAAGGCGCAAGTGCTGCAGCAAGCTGGTATCTCGGTGCTGGCACAAGCGAACTCGCAGCCGCAGCAGATCCTGAAGCTCCTCCAGTAATACGAGCTTCTGTAGCCCAAGCGTTGCGCGCCCGGCCGCCATACCCGTGAGCGCAACGCAAGCCAATCGGGAGGATCACCTCCCGATTGGCATTTTCCAGACCTGAACCGATTCACACTGCAACGCCGACGCACGGAGCCCCTTCATGTCCACCGTAACCAGCTCGACAGCCAGCACGATCGCAAGTAGCGTCGCCGCCACGACCGCAGCGAGCAACGCCGCTCTGCAGCAAGCAGCCCAGTCGATCGTCAGCGGCTCGACCGGCAACTCGTCGATGGACGTGAATTCGCTCGTTACGGCGCTCGTCAACTCCAAGATCGCCGGCCAGGCCGCCACGATCAGCGCCGAGCAGACGCAGGACAACACCGAAATCTCCGCGTACGGCGCGCTTTCCGCCGCGCTTTCCGCACTTCAGGCGGGCCTCTCGCCGCTCTCGGATGGCACGACCCTCAGCGCATTCAGCACGACGCTCAGCGGCACCGGCATCACCGCCACAGCAGGCAGCGGCGCGGCAGCAGGGTCATACTCGCTCGATGTCAAGCAGGTGGCACAAGCCCAGGTGCTCACCTCGACCGGCTACGGTGCAACAACGGCGCTCGCGTCGGGCTCGTCCACGATGACGCTGACGGTCAACGGCGCCAGCACCACGATCTCGCTCGACAGCACCAACAGCACCGTTGCGGGTATTGCATCGGCGATCAACTCGGCCACCAACAATCCGGGCGTGACGGCAACGGTCGTCAACGGCGCCGACGGCGCGCACCTTGTGCTGCATTCGACGTCGACCGGTTCGCAGAACGGCATCAGCATCGCGATCAGCGATTCAAATTCCAGCGACGCACTGAAGAACCTCGCCGTGACGACCACGGCAGGTACGGCGATCACGAGCTCGAGCGCGACTTCCGCCAACCTCACCGCTAACCAGTCGACGATCTCCAACACGACCAACTGGACACAGTCCACGGCCGCACAGGACGCCTATTTCACGATCGACGGCACGGGCGCGACCAGCACGACGAACACCGTAAAGACCGCGCTGTCTGGCGTGACGCTGACCCTCACCGCAGCGGCGGTCGACACGTCGAGCACGGGCAGCGGCGCACAAACGCTTACGGTTGCGCAGAACACGAGCGCGGAATCCAGCGCGATCAACAATTTCGTCACGCTGTACAACACGCTCGTGACGACGATGTCGACGCTCACGTCATTCAGTTCGACCTCGACGTCGCAGGGCGTGCTGCTTGGCGACTCGACGCTGAACATGATCCAGAACCAGCTCGCAACGATCGTGGCGACGGGCGTGAAGAGCGGCAATACGACGACCAGCCTGGCATCGATTGGCGTCACCCTGAATTCGGACGGCTCGCTCTCGGTCGACAGCGACACGCTGAATACGGCACTGCAAAACAATCAGTCGACCGTGGCGGCGCTGTTCAATTCGACCAACGGCGTCGCCGCCCAGTTGAATAACAACATCACGAGCTATCAGTCGAGCACGGGCGTCATCACGACGCGTACGAACGCGATCCAGACTGACCTGACGAACCTTTCGACGCAGCAGTCCAATCTCGCGGAATACCAGTCGCAGCTCACCAGCATGTACACTGCGCAATTCACCGCGCTCAACACGCTGATGGCGACGATGAACAACAACCAGCAATACCTCACGCAGCTCTTCGGCGGCACCAACAGCGCAGGCGCGCTGGCCACCAACAAGAGCTGAGCGCATCCAGCAGGAGAGACGACATGGAATTCGGGGCGCCCATCGATCGCATCTGGCAGATCACGAAAGACATCGAGCAGGCGGCAGCCGTCGGCGAATGGGAAAAGGCGGCCGAGCTTGCGAACGAGCGCTCACCCCTTCTCATGTCGCTCTCCGCGAAGCAAACGGGCGCCGCGCTCGAGGTGCTCAAGCAGGTTCACGCGGTCGATACACTTGTCGCCGCGGCGGCGGAGTCGGCACAAAGCACGCTTAGCGCCGAGTATCGTTGCGCCATGCAGGCAACGCGGAACGTGAATCTGTATCAGCGCGTTGCGCAGTTCTGAAGTCCGGACCTCGCACAGCGTCCAGAAATAACAACCAACCATTGCGCCTTTCGGGGCGCATTTGCGTACCTCGGCCCGCCTCGTGCGGGCTTTTCTTTTACGCGCCCTCATTACACACGGCTCGGGCCGCCACGGCCGACTACCCAGCTTCATTTCCGCCCGTTGCTCGCGCCAACCGAATTGGCGGGCGTTTTGACGTCAACTCGGCAATTCGTTCCGACGGGGCGCCCTGGATAATTGCCCTACTTCTGCTACCTGCGGCGCAAGCACGCCTTCGTCATGACCGCTTTCCATACTCCGACCGACCTCACCGCGCTCGTCCCCCAATCGCAAATGGGGAGCGACATTCAGCTCGTCATGGAAGCCGGGATCGAGCACCATCGCAAGCAGGAATACGACGAAGCTGAAGCGCTCTACGCCATTGTGCTGGAAGCGGATAGCGATCATGTCGACGCCAACTACCACATGGGCGTGCTGTACATGCAAACGGACCGGCCAGCCGAGGCCGTGCCGCACTTCGAAGCAGTGCTCGGCCACACGCCGAACTTCGCGCAACTGTGGGTCTACTACTTCAACGCCCTGACCGCCAGCAACCAGTTCGAAGCCGCGCGGATGGCGCTCGACGTGGCGCAGAAATGCGGCGTTCCTGCGGACGCCATCGATGCGTTGAAGGCTCGCCTGCCCCAGCTTGACGCCGCGTCGGCGCCCGCGCGTGAACCTTCGCACACGGCCGAAGCGATCGAAGCTATGCCGAAACAGCAGACGGCGGACACGCCCGCAGCGAAAATCGATCCACGCCGCGCAAGCGCGACGGAGTTGCGCAAGTTTGCAGATCTCTTCAACAGCAAAGAGACCGAGGCTGCGCTGACGCTTGCCCGTCGCTTGACGAAACAAAACCCCTCGCATGGCGAATGCTGGATTATGCTCACGCACGCCCTGCAGCGCGCAGGCCAGTATGCGGAATCCGTGACGTCGGCCGAGCGTGCCACCAGCCTGCTGCCCAATAGTCTCCCCGCTCAGATCATGCTGGCCGACGCGCTGCATATCACGCGGCAGTCCCAGCGAGCCGTATCGCACTGCCGCAAAGCGCTCGAAAAGCATCCCGAGAGTCCACAGCTGCATCGCACACTGGGCGCCGCCCTGCAGGCAACGGGCCGAACAGGCGAGGGCATCGCCCAGATGCGCCACGCCGTGGAACTGGCACCTCGTGACGCTATCGAACTCGACGCGCTGGCTAACGCGCTGAACGAGGATGGCCAGTACGATGAAGCGGAAAGCGCCTTCCGCAAGGCACTCGAACTCGCGCCGATGCAGGCTGCAACGCACAGCAACCTGCTGTTCTGCCTGATGCACAAGACCGATCTCGATGCAAAAAGCGCATTCGCCGAATTCAGCGAATTCGGGAAGCGCCAGGAAGCCCCCCTGCGTGCGCAGCGTTCGGAGCACACCAATGTTCGTGACCCGGCGCGGCGACTGCGAATCGGCTTCGTTTCGGGCGACCTGATCAATCACCCGGTCGCCTATTTTTTCCAGTCGATCGTAGAGCATCTGGCCCGCGATACAAGCCTGTCACTGCACGTCTATTCGAATTACGTGATCACCGACGCGTTCACGAATACGATCCGGGAGCACGCGCAAGAATGGCATGAAGTCTTCGGCATGACCGACGCCGCGGTCGCGGAAAAGATTCGCGAAGACGGTATCGACATCCTGATCGATCTGTCCGGCCATACAGGTCGCAACCGCCTCGTGGCCTTCGCGCATAAGCCCGCGCCCATTCAGGTGAGCTGGATCGGCAATCCGGCCACGACCGGCCTGACGTCCATCGACTATTACATGTCGGACCGGTTCGTCACGCCGCTCGAACAGTTCGCCAGCTGCTTCACGGAAAAGCTCGTGTTTCTGCCTGCTCTCGCGCCATTCAAGCCGTACAAACAAGCGCCGGACGTGAACGAGTTGCCCGCCTTGAAAAATGGCTTCGTGACGTTCGGCAGCTTCAGCCGTCTGGTCAAGATCGGGCCGGAAGTCGTGGCGCTCTGGGCGCGCGTGCTGCGCGAGATACCGACTTCGCGCATGCTCATTGGCGCGATCACGTCGGTCGAACAAATGAACAAACTGGCCAAGCTGTTCGCAAGCGAAGGCATCGACGTGAGCCGCATCAGCTTTATGCAGCGCAAGAATACCGAGGTCTACCTGCAACAGCACCAGCAGGTCGATGTCTGTCTCGACGCGTTCCCCTTCGCCGGCTCGACCACGACCATGCACGCCCTGTGGATGGGCGTTCCCACTGTGACGCTGCCCGGCGTTTCGATGGCGAGCCGTGGCAGCACGGGATGGCTCTCGCACCTCGGGCTCAACGAGGCGTTCGTCGCGCGCGACAAGGACGACTTTGTGAGCAAGTGCATCGCGCTGGCTGACGATCTCGACGCGCTCGCAACGGTACGCCGCGAGTTGCGCCAGCACTGCATGCAGTCGCCCATCATCAGCGCGAGCACGATCGCCAACGCCGTATCGCGTGCACTGCGCACCATGTGGCGGCGCTGGTGCGACGGGCTTGCACCCGAGCATTTCGAGGTCCTGGCGCAGCCGCAAGATGCATCGGCGGAGCCAGTTGTGGAACCGGCGCGCGAGCAGCAGCAACCGGACATTGCGCCGACAGCTGGATCGATCACGTCGATCGACGCGGTGACCGACATCCCCGCAGCGAAACCCATCCGTATCGTCTGCGGCACCCGTAGCACCCGTGAGCAGTTCTCGAATGAAACGGCGCTTGGCCGCTCGCTAAAGCTCTATGCGCACCTGCCAAACGTCGAACTCCAACTGTTCGACAACAACACGCGCGGACTGTCCAGCATCTACAACACGGCGATCGAAGAGGCTAAGCAGCGCCCGGCCATCCTCGTCTTCATTCACGACGACGTCTGGCTCAACGACTTCTTCTGGACCGAGCGCATCCGCGAATCCCTCGCCCGTTTCGAGGTGGTGGGGCTCGCCGGCAACCTGCGCCGCGTGCCGCGCCAGCCTGCATGGGCCTTCGCCACGCCCGATCTGCAGTGGGACGAGCGCAAATATCTGAGCGGAACCGTGGGTCACGGCACGGGTTTTCCGTGCAACATCGCGTCGACGTTCGGGCCTTCCGGACAGGAATGCAAGCTCCTCGACGGCCTGTTGCTGATCGCGGATAGCGATACGCTGGTAAAGAGCGGCCTGCGCTTCGACGAGCAGTTCAAGTTCCACTTTTACGATATGGACTTCTGCCGCCAGGCTGAATTAAAGGGGCTCCGCATGGGAACCTGGCCACTGAGCGTGGTTCACGAGAGTGGCGGAGCCTTTGGGACACCCACCTGGCGGGAAGGGTACGCGTCTTATTTGGACAAATATGGAGAGTGAGGCGCGCGGCGGGCGGTAGTCGTAATTGTCGAGATACCGCCCTCGTCGAAACGCCTTCACTGCCTCTCACAGCGATATCCACCGGAGCCTATATTGGATCAAACTCCTGTCCATCAGCATCACAATCCGGACTTACTTAACCTCATGCCGCAAGGCGCACGCCGCGTGCTGGAAGTCGGCTGCAGTTCCGGAGCGCTGGCGCGCGAATACAAAAAAACAAATCCGGGTGTGCACTACACCGGGATCGAGATTGTCCCGGCTTATGCCGAGATGGCACGCGAACACTGCGACCGCGTAATCGATGTAGACGTCGAGCGGGTAACTGTCGAGCAAATTCGTTCGGACCTCAATGCCGATTGCTGGGTCTTCGGGGACGTGCTCGAACACCTTCACGATCCCTGGGCACTACTGAGGAAAATCCGCGGGACGATGGATCGCGGCGGGTGCGTTGTTGCGTGCATTCCCAATGCGCAGCACTGGAGCGTGCAGGCTCGTCTGAGCTTTGGCGATTTCCGGTATCAGGACTCCGGCTTGTTCGACCGCACACATATCCGCTGGTTCACGCGCGTCACGATGCTGGAGATGTTTCGCGACGCGGGGTTTGTCGTCGATGCTGGCAAGGCGCGGATCTTCCACGAGCCGCAACGCGAGGCCTTTTTGCCCGTCATTCGTGCTATGGCGAGCGCAGCGGGTGCCGATGCAAACGCAGCGGTCGAGGACGCGAAGGCGTTCCAGTTCGTGTTTCGGGCGGTCGTACCTCCTCAGCTTTAAATATTCCCATTCGTTGCACCGACCAAGGCATGGAAATGACGGACGGCTTTCTGCACAAGTATTTTCTTAATAACCCTGACAAGCGACTGCATAAGTGGATTCATTACTTTGACATTTATGAGCGTCACTTCACGCGCTTCAGAAATAAAGCGCCCGTGATGATCGAAATCGGCGTATTTGGCGGTGGATCACTGGCAATGTGGAAGGAGTTCTTCGGAGCCGGATCCAGAATCATAGGGGTCGATATCAATCCTCAGTGCAAGGCCCATGAAGCAGAGGGTATCGAGATTTTCATCGGCAGCCAGGACGACCCTGCCCTGATCGATCAGATATTCCGCAAATATCCGGAAGTCGACATCGTTCTCGATGACGGAAGCCATGTCATGAATCACATGATCTCTTCCTTCGAGCTGATGTATGACCGGCTTCACAAGAACGGAATTTATATGGTGGAGGACACTCACACCTGCTACTGGCCTGAATATCAGGGCGGCGTGGGGAGGCCTGGGAGTTTTATCGAATTTGCCAAGAACAAGATCGACGAACTGAATGCGGTTCATTCGAGAGGCAAAATCCCAATTTCAACCTTCACGAAGAGTACCGATTACATCGCCTGCTACGACAGCATCGTTGCGTTCGAACGTCGTCCGCAAGGACAGCGGCAAGCACCGATCACTTGCGCCATGGTTGAAAACCCGGCGACTATGTAATTTCGACATCCCTTGCTATGGCGCTCAATGCGACTGTTTGCGGGTCGCCAAGCGCCATCCGCTGCACCTTTGGCGTTGGGCTCGGTTCTATTGCCTGGTGCCCGCGCGCAGTTGATCGGCGGGCTCGGTCGCAGCACGCCGCCGGTGAGAGTCGGCGAACTGCCGGGGGCTTTACGCAACGTCGCGCAAGGTCGCTACCGACCCGAAGCCGGACGGATAAATTCGCTGGAGAACTCCCGCACGGCGTATGCGCGCGGAGTAGAAAATCGCTGAAATCTTCGACAGACTTTGGCGCGCCCGGCTGGGATCGAACCAGCAACCCCTGCCTTCGGAGGGCAGTACTCTATCCATTGAGCTACGGGCGCGTTGACTTGCTGGCGCCGCCGATTGACCGAAGAATACGGGAAAGGCAGCGCCGAAGAGAGACCGAGAGAATAACCGGTTTCGGTTAAACCGTCCACCGCGCGGATTATTAAGGGTCACATCCCCATCAGGCACAATTCGAGCACAACTCAGACGCAACAACGTCCCACCGCCCGCCCGCTCCGGGTAAACGCCCGCTGAACTCCCTCCGCGCCCAGCCACCAGCCGGAAAACCTTCCGTCTATAATCGTCGGTGTTTGATCTGCCGCATGGCCATTGCCGTCCTGCTGTACCGCTCACCATAAAACCAACGGGAGTCGAGACAAGCATGAGCGAAGCACCCCACGGAGCCCCGATCAAAACGCCCGGCCAGCTGATCGCCGCTGTCATCGCCGGGTTTGCCGTCCCCATCGTCATCATCATTTTGCTCGTCTATTACGTCGACAACACGACGCGCACCGGCGCGGGCACCGACGAGCTCTCTACCCAGCAGGTCGCCGCGCGCATCGCGCCGGTCGCGCAGGTCAACGTGCGCGACGCCAACGCGCCGCACGTCTACAAGACCGGCGAACAGGTCTTCCAGGCTGTCTGCTCGGCGTGTCACGCCTCGGGCGCCGCCGGCGCGCCGAAGTTCGGCAACTCGGGCGACTGGGCGCCGCGCATCGCGCAGGGCTTCGACACGCTGTGGAAAACGGCGCTCTCCGGCAAGGGCGCGATGCCCCCGCGCGGCGGCACGAGCCCCGACGACTACAGCGACTACGAAATCGGCCTCGCCGTCGCCTATATGGCGAACCACGCGGGCGCGAACTTCCAGGATCCGCCCAAGCCCGCGCCAGGCGCTGCCAATGCAGCCAATGCGGCCTCGGGCGCGGCGGGCGCTGCACCGGCCTCCGGCGCATCGGGTGCCGATGCGAACGCCGCCCAGGCGCAAGCCGCCGCAGCGGCGATCGCGGCCATCCCGCAGGCTTCGTCCGCTCCCGCAGCAGGTGGCGGCTCGCAAAGCGCCGACGCCTCGCAGGCGGGCAAGGCACTCTATCAGCAGGTTTGCCAGGCGTGTCACGCCGCGGGCGTACTGGGCGCACCGAAATTCGGCAACAAGGCCGACTGGGCGCCGCGCCTGAAGGACCCGATGGACACTGTCTACAACTACGCGCTGCACGGCAAGGGCCAGATGCCTCCCAAGGGTGGCTCGACTGCCTCCGACGCCGACGTGAAGGCCGCCGTCGATTACATGGTCAGCGCGGCGAAGTAAGCCGTCACACGCGCGCCAAAGCGCAAAACGATCCCTGCCCGCAACGATACGGGGCGGGGATTTTTATATGCGTCGATGAAACAGCGGTCGCGCGTCAGCGCACGGGACGCGCGAATTCGCGGGCAAATGCGAACGCACCGGAAGCATCCCCGGCCAGCGCTCCGTAACGCGCTGCCAGTTCGGCGGGAGCGAGCCAGGGATAGCTCAAGCCCTCTTGCAGGCGCTCGAGCCTCGCACCGTCCGGGTCGTCGATCACGTCCATCCGGGCAATGTGAATGTGGAATGCCGATACGCGCGGCGCGATGTCGTTCGCATCGAAAGTCCAGCGATACGTGCCGTGACCGATGCGCAGCGCGCCCGCCGCGTCCTCGCGCATCACGACGAGCCAGGGCAGCGCTTCGATCGTGCGCTCGCGCGCAACGAGCGCAGTGGCCTCGCAAAGGTAGTAGGTGCGGCAGCGCGAATAGCGCTCACCAAAATCGCTGACCAGCGTCTTCGCGATCGCTTCGGCGCCGACGCTGCGCGCCGGAAACGCGATGTTCGGTGTCGCCAGCGAGAACGTCAGTTCCGCATCCTGCGCGAATGCTTCGTGAATCCGTGCGGGCTTCGTGTTGTCCTTCGCGTCGATATACGTTTCAAGCGCGTGACGGTAATGCTGGAGTAATGGATCTTCCATCTGCGGCAGCGAGCGGGTCAGAGGCGTTCACTCTACAGCCGCCCGCGTCCCAAAAAAGCAAACACCCGCTGCATGCCAGGGTCATCACCCCTTCTGCAACAACGCCTTCAAACTCGCCAGCCGGTCCTTCGGCGTCATCGGCGCTTCTTCGGCGGTCGGCGGCGGCGCGTCGTCGAGGCCCATTTCCGGAATGAAGCGCGACGCCTCGCACACCACCGTCTCGCGCGCCCGCTTGCGCTTCTTGCACCAGTTCAGATGCAGGCTGCGCTGCGCCCGCGTGATCGCCACGTACATGAGGCGCCGCTCTTCCTCGATGCGTCCTTCGTCGATCACATCGTCTTCCGAGCCGCCGCGGTGCGGCATGATCCCCTCTTCCACGCCAACCAGGAACACGTGCGGATACTCCAGTCCCTTCGACGCATGCACGGTCGAAAGCCGCACGGCGTCCGGGTCCTCTTCCTTGCCTTCGAGCATCGACATCAGCGCGACGGTTTGAATGAGGCCCATGAGATTCTTGCCGGTGTCGGCGAGACCGTCGGCATTGTCATATCCGGTGGCTTCGCTGTCTTCGCCGATCTCCTGCTCGGGCTTGGTGCCCTTGCGCTTGAGCCACTCGAGGAATTCGAGCACGTTCTGCCACTTCGACTGCGCCTGGCGCTCGTCGAAGGCGTCATA
The DNA here is from genome assembly GCF_040965835.1 of Paraburkholderia sp. BR10872. Lineage (NCBI taxonomy): Bacteria > Pseudomonadati > Pseudomonadota > Betaproteobacteria > Burkholderiales > Burkholderiaceae > Paraburkholderia > Paraburkholderia sp. BR10872. The sequence continues at coordinate 85,715 of NZ_JBFRCN010000004.1, read as the reverse complement.
GAGATACGCCTCGTAGTGAATCGCATCCATGAGGTCGTCGAGCACGACCGTCGCCGGGTCCTTCTGCGCGCGCTCGGCGAGGCGCTGCATGAAGTCGCAGAACACGCGCATCGGCTCGACCTGGCGCGCCGAAAGCCGCGCCTCGATACCGCCCATGTACACGGCCTCGAACAGCGACACCTTCGCCTGCCCTGCGAACGAGCCGAGCGCCTCGAGCGTCGTGTTGCCCACGCCGCGGCGCGGCGTGGTGATCGCGCGGATGAACGCGGGATCGTCGTCGTGATTGGCGATCAGGCGCAGATAGGCGCAGATGTCCTTGATCTCGGCCTTGTCGAAGAACGACTGGCCGCCCGAGAGCACATAGGGGATGCGCTCGCGGCGCAGCACCTGTTCGAAGATGCGCGCCTGGAAGTTGCCGCGATACAGAATCGCGTAGTCGCGAAACTGCGCGCGGCGTTCGAACTTGTGCGCCGAAAGCCGGAACACGACCGACTCCGCCTCGTGCTCTTCGTCGTTGCAGGGCGTGACGGTGATGGTGTCGCCCATGCCGTGCTCGGACCACAACTTCTTCTCGAACAGCTTCGGATTGTTCGCGATGACGTTGTTCGCGGCCGTGAGAATGCGCACCGTCGAGCGGTAGTTCTGCTCGAGCTTGATGACGTGCAGCTTCGGAAAGTCCTTGCCGAGCTGCGCGAGATTTTCGAGCGTGGCGCCGCGCCAGCCGTAGATGGCCTGATCGTCGTCGCCCACGGCCGTAAACGCCGCGCGCGGGCCCGCCAGCAGTTTCAGCAGTTCGTACTGGCAGGCGTTGGTGTCCTGGTATTCGTCGACCAGCAGGTAGCGCAGCTTGTTCTGCCAGCGGTCGCGCACCTGCTCGTTCTTCGCGAACAGCTCGGCAGGCAGGCGGATCAGGTCGTCGAAGTCCACCGCCTGATACGCGTGCAACGTCGCCATGTAATTGCGATAGACGATGGCCGCCTGGTGCTCGTCCTCGTTCGAGGCCGTGGACAGCGCCTGCTCGGGCATCACGAGTCCGTTCTTCCAGAGCGAGACGATCGACTGGATCTTGCGGATGAAGCCCTTGTCCGTCGAGCCCACCTGCTCCTGGATCATGGCGAAGCAGTCGTCGGCGTCCATGATCGAGAACTGGGGCTTCAGGCCCAGATGTTCCGCCTCCTGGCGCAGGATCTGGACCCCCAGCGAGTGGAACGTGCAGACCGTCAGCTGGTTGGTCGGCACCTTGCGGCCTTCCTTGCCGGGCGTGGTGAGCGTCTTGCCTTCGAGCAGCTTGCCCACGCGCTCGCGCATTTCGGCGGCGGCCTTGTTGGTGAAGGTGACGGCGGCGATATGGCGCGGCTCGAAGCCTTTCGCTTCGATGAGGTGCGCGATCTTCTGCGTGATGACACGCGTCTTGCCGCTGCCCGCGCCGGCGAGCACGAGACAGGGACCGTCGAGATAGCGCACCGCTTCGTTTTGGGCGGAATTGAGGCCTGCGGACATCGTTGCTGGATTGGAAAAACGGGTGGTACGGCTGGGAGGCGTGCGAACGGGGCGCGTAGCCTTTCGTGACGCCGCACGGCGCGCGGCGTGCGTACGTCGCAGCGGCCTCTCACGCGGGAGGTGCGATGTTAACACGATGCAGCGATACGCCGATGGCGCCCCCGATGTTCCTCGTTCCACGGCCCATCGGTCCCTCGCCGCGTTCCGCACGCTCTACGCGCCGTGCCACAATAACGGGCTCCCGCCACCCGCACTCGCTGGAAAGAGGAAGCGCCAAATGACTGCACCGCAACCGCTGCAAATCGGCCTGATGGGCTACGGCTTCGCCGGCCAGACTTTCCACGCCCCCGTGATCGCGCATAGCGGCGCCGCGCAGCTCGCCGCCATCGCCACGAGCCAGGCCGGACGCGCCCAGGCCGACTATCCCGACGCCGCGATCGTGCCCGACCTGGACGCGCTGCTCTCGATCGATGCCATCGAATGCGTCGTGATCGCCACGCCCAACGACACGCACTACGACCTCGCGCGCCGCACGCTCGAGCGCGGCAAACACGTGCTGGTCGACAAGCCGGTCACGCTCACTTCCGAGGAAGCGCGCACGCTCGCGGCCATCGCGAAGCAGCGCGGCCTCGTGTTCGCACCGTTCCACAACCGCCGCTGGGACGGCGATTTCCTCACCGTGCGCGAGCTGATCGAGCGCGGCGAACTCGGGCGCATCACGCACTACGAATCGCACTTTGACCGCTTCCGCCCGCAAGTGAAGCAGCGCTGGCGCGAAGACGCCACGCGCGGCGGCGGCCTGCTCTACGATCTCGGCCCGCATCTGATCGACCAGACGCTCGCGCTCTTCGGCGCACCCGAGTCGATCACCGCATTCGTTCACACGCGCCGCGAAAACGCGAGCGCGCCGGATTACGCGCACCTCGTGCTGCGCTACCCGCACCACGACGCGGTGCTGCACGCCAGCGCGCTCGCCGCGTACGCGCCGCGCTTCGCGATTCATGGCACGCGCGGCAGCTATCTGAAGAACGGGCTCGACACTCAGGAAGATCAGCTCAAGGACGGCCTGCGCCCGGGCCAGCCCGGTTTCGGCGCGGGCAACGATACGGGCCGCCTCCACGTGCTGCGCGACGACGGCCAGGAAGCCGATCTCGAAGTGCCCAACGCTGCGGGCAATTACGCCGATCTGTATCGCGCGCTTGCGGCGGCGATCCGCGAAGGCAAGCCGTTCCCGGTAAGCCCGCAGGACGCCATCGACGTCATGACGCTCATCGAACTCGCCATGCAAAGCGCGCAGGACGGCCGCACGCTGGGGTTCGTGCGCCAGTCCTGAGCACACCGGCGCGCGCTTTCGGCTGCGGCGTCGACCTTGCATTGCGCCGACGCCGCTGAAAGGACCATACAAATGGTTACATCTGGTTGCCGCGGTGGGGTCATCACGCTGCAATCGCCAGACGTTTGTGGACATGCAAGCCCAAAAAAGCAACGACAAGACCAAGGAGAGTCTGAATGACCCGCTACATCCACGCTCTACGCCTGATCGCCGCCGGCGCGCTCGTTTCGACCCTCGCCGCGTGCGTGGTCAACCAGCCGGCGCACCACGCCGCTGCACCGCCGCCGCCCGGCCCGAATCCCCACGAAGTCGCCGTCGATCGCCTGCATCAGGTCGACAGCCGCATCGACAACCTGGGCCATCGCATCGATATGCGCGTGAGCCAGGGCTACTACCCGCCGCCCCAAGGCGGCGCGCTCCATCACCGCCTCGATACGATCCGCGGCGAAGCTCACGACATGGCCGCGCAGCACGGCGGCGGCATCTCGCCCGACGAGCAACACGTGCTGAACGAGGAACTCGACACGGCCGCTCGCGCCATCGGCGAGTAAGCGCCACACGCATTGGCCTGTCGGCACGGACCGCGCGCTCGCGGCTCGTGCCGATCCATCTGCCCACCCGAATCGCCCCCGTTTTTCTCCGGCGCGATGCATGGCGCGCTATGCATCTGCGCAAGCCAATGCCAGCAAGGCTCACGCCCCTTTGCTGGCGCCGCGCGCAGAATTTTTCCGCATTGACATAGCCCCGAGGCGTCGCGCACAATCGCTGCGCGCGCCGGGAGAGCGCGCCGTTTGCCTTTGCTTGCTTTCGCAAGTGCAACCGGCGCCGCCGAAGGGGCAACCCACAAACTCTCAGGCAAAAGGACCGTGCGCGCCGGACCGCTGATTCGCTGCCTTTGCGCTTTTTGCGCGAGATGACGCGAAGCGGCACACAGTCCGCAACTCTGGAGAGCGGCAGTAGAACGGGCGGCGGCGGATCGTAACCCCCACGCGTTCAGGCTGCCCACCGAAGGGGCGCGCGCCAACTGCAACAGGGCGCAATCTCTCAGGTACCGAGGACAGAGGGGCCATGCAAGAACCGACCACGGGCATCGTGCCTGCGGCGCTTCCTGCATGGCCTTTTTCGTTTTCGCGCGAATTTTCGCGACCGCCTGAGGCCCCATGACCGAACTCAAACGCACCCCGCTGAATGACACGCACCGCGCGCTGAATGCCCGCATGGTCGACTTCGGCGGCTGGGACATGCCCGTCAACTACGGCTCGCAGATCGACGAGCATCGCGCCGTGCGCACCGACGCCGGCATGTTCGACGTCTCGCACATGTGCGTCGTCGACTTTTCGGGCCCGAAGGCGCGCGAGTTCTTCTCCCGCGCGCTCGCCAACAACGTCGCCAAGCTCACCACGCCGGGCAAGGCGCTCTATTCGTGCATGCTGAACCCCGAAGGCGGCGTGATCGACGACTTGATCGTCTACTTCTTCGCCGACGACCAGTTCCGCACCGTCGTCAACGCCGGCACAGCCGAAAAAGACATCGCCTGGTTCGAGAAGCTCAACGCCGAAGGCGGCTTCGGCCTCACCATCACGCCGCGCCGCGATCTCGCGATCGTCGCCGTGCAGGGCCCGAACGCGCGCGAAAAGGTCTGGCAGGTCGCGCCCTCGTCGCGCAGCGCCACCGAAGTTCTCAAACCCTTCAACGCCGCGAAGATCGAAGCCACGCCGTTCGGCGAGCTGATGATCGCGCGCACGGGCTACACCGGCGAAGACGGCTTCGAAATCGTGGTGCCCGCCGCCGCCGTTTGCGAACTTTGGGACGCCCTGCAGCGCCAGGGCGTGAAACCCTGCGGCCTCGGCGCGCGTGACACGCTGCGCCTCGAAGCGGGCATGAACCTCTACGGCCCGGACATGGACGACGGCGTCTCGCCGCTCGACGCCGGCCTCGCCTGGACCGTCGACATGAAGGAGCCGCGCGACTTCGTCGGCCGCGGCGCGCTGGAGGCGAACGGTTCGCGTTCGGCCTTCGTCGGCCTGATCCTGCAGAAGGAAAACGGCAAGGCCGGCGGCGTGCTGCGCGCGCACCAGAAAGTGCTCACGCCGCACGGCGAGGGCGAGATCACGAGCGGCACATTTTCGCCGAGCATGCAGGAATCCATCGCCTTCGCGCGCGTGCCGCAGGGCGTGCAGCCGGGCGATGTCGTGCAGGTGCAGATCCGTGACAAAGCCCTTCCCGCAAGCGTGGTAAAACTGCCGTTCGTGCGCAACGGCAAGGTGCTCGCCGCCTGATCCGCGAGATCCTGCCAGCGCGCACGCCCTCCCCTTTTCGAGCAACAAAAACCGCACCACGCACTGGAGCAACCATGAGCATCCCGGCCGATCTGAAATACACCGAATCGCACGAGTGGATCCGCACCGAAGCCGACGGCACGCTGACCATCGGCATCACCGACCACGCGCAGGAAGCGCTCGGCGACATCGTCTTCCTCGAACTGCCTGAAGCGGGCCGCGCCGTCACGGCCGGCGACGCCGTTGCCGTGATCGAGTCGGTCAAGGCCGCCTCGGACATCTACGCGCCGGTCGCAGGCGAAATCATCGAAGCGAACACGTCGCTCGTCGACACGCCCGACCAGGTGAACGGCGCGCCGTACGAGTCGTGGCTCTTCAAGATCAAGCCCGCCGCCGACGCCAAGCTCGACTCGCTGATCGACGCCGCCGCCTACGAAAAGGCGATCGGCGCGTAAATCGCAACCTTGCCTTAACCGCCATGGCGCGGCGGCGCGCTCAGAACGCCGCCCGCGCCCGCAGGAATCCCTATGAAGCTCGAACACCCGGATCGTCTGATGAACTCCCCGCTCTCGCTTGCTGCACTTGAAGCGCACGACGCTTTCGCCGCCCGCCACATCGGCCCCGACACGGCCGACCAGCAGGCGATGCTCGACGCGCTCGGCTTCGCCTCGCGCGACGCGCTGATCGATGCGGTGATTCCGGCGAAGATCCGCCGCAACGAGACGCTGCCGCTCGGGCCGTTCTCGCAGCCGCGCTCGGAAGCCGAGGCGCTCGCCGCCCTGCGCGCGCTCGCGGACAAGAACCAGGTGTTCCGCTCGTATATCGGGCAGGGCTACTACGACACGCACACGCCGGCCGTCATCCTGCGCAACGTGCTCGAAAACCCGGCGTGGTACACCGCGTACACGCCGTACCAGCCGGAAATCTCGCAGGGCCGCCTCGAAGCCCTCTTGAACTTCCAGCAGATGATCACCGACCTGACCGGCCTCGCGATCTCGAACGCGTCGCTGCTCGACGAAGCCACTGCCGCCGCCGAAGCCATGACGCTCGTGCAGCGCGTGGGCAAGTCGAAGTCGAACGTGTTCTTCGTCGCCGACGACGTGCTGGCGCAGACCATCGAAGTCGTGAAAACGCGCGCCAAGCCGATCGGCATCGAGGTAAAGGTCGGTCCGGCCGCTGAAGCAGTCAATGCAGGTGCCTTCGGCGTGCTGCTGCAATATCCGGGCGTGAACGGCGACGTGCGCGACTACCGCGCGCTCGCACAAGCCGTGCACGCAGCCGGCGGCGCGGTGATCGCCGCCGCCGATCTGCTTGCACTCACCGTCCTCACGCCGCCGGGCGAATGGGGCGCGGACGTGGCCGTGGGCAACTCGCAGCGCTTTGGCGTGCCGATGGGCTTCGGCGGCCCGCACGCCGCCTACCTCGCGGTGAAGGACGAATTCAAGCGCCAGATGCCGGGCCGTCTCGTCGGCGTGACCATCGACGCGCAAGGCAACCCGGCGCTGCGCCTCGCGCTGCAAACACGCGAACAGCACATCCGCCGCGAAAAAGCGACGTCGAACGTCTGCACGGCACAGGCGCTGCTCGCGATCATGGCGAGCATGTACGCCGTCTACCACGGCCCGCAAGGCTTGAAGCGCATCGCGCAACGCGTGAACCGCGTCGCCGCGATCCTCGCCGCGGGCGCGAAGCAACTGGGCTACACGCTCGTGAACGAAGCGTTCTTCGACACGCTCACGTTCGAAGCCGGCCCGCGCACCCAGGCGCTGCACGACGCGGCCCTTGCGCGCGGCATGAACCTGCGCCACGTGAGTGAGACGCGTGTGGGCGTGTCCGTCGACGAAACGACTTCGCGCGCCGATCTGGCCGACCTGCTCGCCGTGTTCGCGCAAGCCGCGTTCGCCGGCGAAGCGCCTTCGGTCGACAAGCTCGACGCCGAACTCACGCAAGCCGCCGCGTTGACGTTCCCGGCCGCGCTGGTGCGCGAAAGCGCGTACCTCACGCATCCGGTGTTCAATCGTCACCATTCGGAAACGGAAATGCTGCGTTACCTGCGCAGCCTCTCCGACAAGGACCTCGCGCTCGACCGCTCGATGATCCCGCTCGGCTCGTGCACGATGAAGCTCAATGCGACCTCGGAAATGCTGCCGGTGACGTGGCCCGAGTTCGGCCGCATCCACCCGTTCGCGCCTGCGGAGCAAACGGTTGGCTATCGCGAGATGGTCGATCAGCTCGAACAGATGCTCGTGGCCGCAACGGGCTACGCCGCCGTCTCGCTGCAGCCGAACGCGGGCTCGCAGGGCGAATATGCGGGTCTGCTCATCATCCAGGCGTACCACGCCTCGCGCGGCGAAGCGCATCGCAACGTCTGCCTGATTCCCGCTTCGGCGCACGGCACGAACCCCGCATCGGCGCAGATGGCCGGCATGCAGGTGGTCGTGGTCGCGTGCGACGCGCAAGGCAACATCGATCTCGCCGACCTCAAGGCCAAGGCCGAACAGCACGCGGCCAAGCTCGCGGCGATCATGATCACGTACCCGTCCACGCACGGCGTGTTCGAAGAGAACGTGCGGGAAGTCTGCGAGATCGTGCACGCGGCGGGCGGCCAGGTGTACGTGGACGGCGCGAACATGAACGCGATGGTGGGTCTGGCGGCGCCGGGCCAGTTCGGCGGCGACGTCTCGCACCTGAACCTGCACAAGACCTTCTGCATTCCGCACGGCGGCGGCGGCCCGGGCGTCGGTCCGGTCGCAGTGGGCGCGCACCTCGCGCAGTTCCTGCCGAACCAGCTTTCGTCGGGCTACAAGCGCTCGACCGATAAGGGTCACGGCATCGGCGCGGTGAGCGCAGCGCCTTACGGCTCGGCCTCGATCCTGCCGATCTCGTGGATGTACATCGCCATGATGGGCGCGGCCAACCTGACCGCTGCGACCGAAAACGCGATCCTCAACGCCAACTACGTGGCGAACAAGCTCGCGCCGCACTTCCCGGTGCTCTACAGCGGCCCGGGCGGGCTCGTCGCGCACGAGTGCATTCTCGACCTGCGCCCCATCAAGGATGCAAGCGGCATCACCGTGGACGACGTGGCCAAGCGCCTGATGGACTACGGCTTCCACGCCCCGACCATGAGCTTCCCGGTGCCGGGCACGCTGATGGTCGAGCCGACCGAGTCGGAGTCGAAGGAGGAGCTCGACCGCTTCATCGACGCGATGGTTGCCATCCGCGAGGAAATCCGCGCCGTGGAAGACGGCCGCGCGGACAAGGAAGACAATCCGCTGCGTCACGCGCCGCACACGGCCGCCGTGGTGGTCGCCGACGACTGGAAGCACGCCTACTCGCGCGAGCAGGCCGCCTACCCGGTCGCATCGCTCGTCGCGCGCAAGTACTGGCCGCCGGTCGGCCGCGCCGACAACGCTTACGGCGACCGCAACCTGTTCTGCTCGTGCGTGCCGCTTAGCGAATATGCGGGCGAACATGCAGACGAAACCGCCGGCGAATAAGCCCTTGTGAAGCCGCCGCGTGACCTTCGGCTCACGCGGCGGCGGTCATCCCTCTCACATTTGCCGCCGCAAACCGCTAACATCACACACCTGTCAGCCTTGAATCAGGGAGTCGCGCATGGCGCGGAAGGTGCGAATGGTTCCATTGCGGAACTCGGTGCGGGACTTGCCGCATGCCGCAACGCGGAATTCGGTCCGGCAGGCCCGGCACGCGCGCGGTGCGCTGTTACGCCGCCCGCAGCGCCTTGCCGCTGCGCTGGCGCTTGCCTGCGCCACCTTCACCGCGACCTTCGCCGGTACGGCCCATGCGGCCATGAACTTCTGCGCGGCCCCCGCGCTGCAATCGAGCGAGCGCACCAACTCCGATCCGGGCGTGAGGGCGCTCGTGGCCGAGGTGCTGACGCACGTGAACGACACGCCGCGTCCGCTGCCGCGCCTGCACACCGAGGGCACGCTGCCGCACGAGGGCATCTACGACCAGAGCGTCGAGGCGGCGAAGGAACTCGACCTCATGCGCAACGCCGCGCTCGCGTGGCGCGCGACGAGCGACGAGCGCTTCCTGAAGCTCGTGGACCGCTTTCTGCTCGCCTGGGTCACCACGTACAAGCCGAGCTTCAATCCCATCGACGAAACGCGTTTCGAGGGGCTGATACTCGCCTACGACATGACCGCGAGCGCGCTGCCCGTGAAAACGCGCAACGCGACCATGCAGTTCCTGAACAGCTTCGCGACCGGCTATATCGCGCAGATCGACGCGCAGCCGCGCCCGCTCAAGGGAAATTTTGCGAACAACTGGCAGAGCCATCGGGTCAAACTGATAGCGATGATCGCGTTCACGCTCGACAACCGCAAGATGATCGCGACGGCGCAGCGGCTCTTCGTCGAGCATCTCGGCGACAACGTCGCGCCCGACGGCTCGACACTCGACTTCTCCGAGCGCGATGCACTGCACTACGTGACCTACGATTTGCAGCCGCTCGTGACCGCCGCGCTCGCCGCGCGCCGCCACAACCGCAACTGGCTGACCGAACGCGCGGCCAACGGCGCGACGCTCGCGGGCGCGCTCGACTGGCTCACGCCGTATGCGCTCGGCCAGAAGACGCACGACGAATTCGTGCATTCGAACGTACCGTTCGACGCGAAGCGGCGCGAAGCGGGCCTGCCGGGCTACACCGGCCAGTGGGACCCCAAAAACGCCGCCGAACTGTTTCACCTCGCGGCGCGACTCGACGGCCGCTTTGCACCAGTCGCGCTGAAACTCGCGCCCACGCCGCCCGCGTGGCTCGCCGTCTGTCTGCCGTTGCCGGCGCGGTAAAACGCGCGCGGGATGCGGCGGCGGCACGGGAAATAACGATGCCGCCGAACGCGCCGCATCCCTACAAACCAACGTCAGACAAGCAGGAGCAGTACCCATGGCAGTAAGCGTTTTCGATCTCTTCAAAGTCGGCATCGGGCCCTCCAGCTCGCACACGGTCGGGCCGATGCGCGCAGCGCTGATGTTCGCCGAAGGACTCGAGCGCGACGGTCTGCTTGCGAGCACCGCCGCCGTGAAGGTCGAGCTGTACGGCTCGCTCGGCGCCACCGGCAAGGGCCACGGCACCGACCGCGGCGTCATGCTGGGCCTCATGGGCGACGCGCCCGACACCGTCGATCCCGACACCATCAGCGAGCGTCTCGAAGCCGTGCGCACCTCGCGCCAGCTCGCGCTGCTCGGCCGCCATCCCATCGCGTTCGTTCCCAAGGAGCACGTGGCGTTCTATCGCCAGGCGCTGCCCGAACACCCGAACGGCATGAAGCTGCGCGCGCTCGATGCGAACGGCGACACGCTGCGCGAAAGCACCTATCTGTCGGTAGGCGGGGGCTTCGTCGTCACGGCCGGCGCGCCGAACACGAAGGTGCTCGCGGCGGCCCAGCAATGGCCGAATCCGTTCACCACGGGCGCGGAGATGCTCGCGCTGTGCGCCTCGACGGGCAAGAGCATCGCGCAGTTGATGCTCGAAAACGAGCGCGTCTGGCACAGCGACGAGCAGATCCGCTCAGGTCTCCTGCACATCTGGAACGTGATGCAGTCGTGCGTATCGCGCGGTTGCGGCATCAACAATCCCGACGCCGACGGCACGCTGCCCGGCCCCTTCGCGGTGAAGCGCCGTGCGCCGCAGCTTTATCGCGCACTGACCAGCAACCCCGAGCGCGCGCTGCAAGATCCGCTCTCGATGATCGACTGGATAAACCTGTACGCGATCGCCGTGAACGAGGAAAACGCCGCGGGCGGACGCGTCGTGACTGCGCCGACCAACGGCGCAGCGGGCATCATCCCCGCCGTGCTGCACTACTACGTGCGCTTCACGCCGGGCGCGAACGAACAGGGCGTGATCGACTTCCTGCTCACCGCGGCCGCCATCGGCATTCTCTACAAGCTCAACGCGTCGATTTCGGGCGCCGAAGTGGGCTGCCAGGGCGAAGTGGGCGTGGCCTGCTCGATGGCCGCCGGCGCGCTCGCTGCGGTGCTGGGCGGCACGCCGCTGCAGGTCGAAAACGCCGCCGAAATCGGCATGGAGCACAACCTCGGCCTCACCTGCGACCCCGTGGGCGGCATGGTGCAGATTCCCTGCATCGAACGCAACGCCATGGCCTCGGTGAAAGCCGTGAACGCCGCGCGCATGGCGCTGCGCGGCGACGGCGCGCATTACGTCTCGCTCGACTCGGTGATCAAGACGATGCGCGAGACCGGCGCCGACATGAAGACGAAGTACAAGGAGACCTCGCGCGGCGGCCTCGCCGTGAACATCGTCGAGTGCTGATTCGTTGAAGCGCTGTCGCCTTGCCTGAAGCATCCGAACGTAATCACGTAACGATTGAAGGAGACTTGACCGTCATGCAGCAGCCGAACGCATCCGCCACCACCGAAGCCACTACCACCGGAGCTCGCCTCGTCGTCGATGCGCTCGTCGCCAATGGCGTCGAGCGCGTGTTTTGCGTACCGGGCGAGAGCTATCTTGCGGTGCTCGATTCCTTGTCCGACGAAACCGCAAAGATCGAAACCGTGGTGTGCCGTCACGAGGCAGCGGCGGCGAACATGGCGGAAGCGATCGGCAAGCTCACGGGCAGGCCCGGCATCGCGCTCGTCACGCGCGGGCCGGGCGCCACGCACGCCTCGATTGGCGTGCACACGGCGTTTCAGGACTCCACGCCGATGATCCTCCTGATCGGCCAGGTCGCCCGCGAGCAGATGGACCGCGAGGCGTTCCAGGAAATCGACTATCGACGCATGTTCGGCCAGATGGCGAAGTGGGTCGCGCAGATCGACGACGCGCGCCGCGTGCCCGAATACCTGAGCCACGCGTTCCATGTGGCGATGTCGGGACGGCCGGGTCCGGTCGTGCTCGCGCTGCCCGAAGACATGCTGAGCGGCGCGATTCCCGCGTCCGAAGCGCAGCCCATCGCGCCGAGCGCGCAGCGCGTGCAGGCGTCGCCTTCCGCCGCGCAGATGGAGCGCGTGCGCGAACTGCTCGCGGGCGCGAAAAAGCCGTTCGTGATCGCGGGCGGCCATGGCTGGAACCCGCAGGCTTGTGCGGACTTCCAGCGCTTCGTCGAGAACTGGCAATTGCCCGTCGGCCTCGCGTTCCGCTTTCAGGACACGCTCAACAACGATCACCCGAACTACGCGGGCGACGTGGGCCTCGGCATCAATCCGGCACTCGCGAAGCGCATCCGCGAAGCCGACGTGCTGCTCGCACTCGGTCCGCGTCTGGGCGAATCGACGACGGGCGGCTACACGCTCTTCGACATTCCCAAAACGAAGCAAACGCTCATTCACGTGCATCAGGGCGCGGAGGAGCTCGGCCGCGTCTACGCAGCCGATCTGCCAATCGTTTCGGGCCTCGCGGAATTCGCGGCGCTGCTCGCAGCCCTCCCGGCACCCGCTCAACCCGCGTGGGCCGGCAGCGCCGCAGAAGCACACGAGGCGTGGCACGCATGGCGCAAGCCGCTGCCGATGCCCGGCGACGTGCAGCTCGGCGAAGTCATGCAGCAACTGCGCGCACGGCTGCCCGACGATGCGATCGTCACGAACGGCGCGGGCAATTACGCAACGTGGCTGCATCGCCATTTCGCGTATCGCCACTTCCGCTCGCAACTTGCACCCACGAGCGGCGCGATGGGCTACGGCGTGCCCGCCGCGATCGCCGCGAAGTCGCAATACCCCTCGCGCACCGTGGTTGCGCTCGCGGGCGACGGCTGCTTCATGATGGCCTCTTCGGAACTCGCCACGGCGGTGCAGTACGGCCTGAATGTCGTGTTCATCGTCGTGAACAACGCGCACTACGGCACGATCCGCATGCATCAGGAGCGCCACTATCCGAACCGCGTGCACGGCACGCAACTCACGAACCCCGACTTCGCGGCGTTTGCGCAGTCGTTCGGCGCGCACGGCGAAGTCGTCACGACCACGGCGCAATTCGCCCCCGCGCTCGAGCGTGCGCTCACGGCAGGCAAGCCCGCGCTGATCGAGATCCGTGTGACGAAGGAAGCGAGCACGCCTGCGGCCACGCTCGAACAGATTCGCGAAGCGGGCAAGAAAATGCGCGGAGAATGACTGAAAAGGAATCCTGAACAAGCTCACCTGTCGCGCTGGACGAGCAGCAGTGAGCGCACAAACAAAAGCCCCGCAGATCTTTCGATTCTGCGGGGCTTTTGACTTCAGCTAAAGCTCAGGCGCTTACTTGCCGCCCACGCTTTGCAGCGTCGTCCACTTGCCGTCGACGACCTTGTACAGCGTGATGCCGCCGTTCTTCAGGTCGCCGCGCGTGTCGTACGCGAGGTCCGACGTCGTGACTGCCGGCATGCTGGTCTTCGCGAGGAACGGCAGGTACTTCGCCGGATCCGTCGAGTTGGCCTTCTTCATCGCGTCGAACATCGCCATGGCGCCGTCGTAGGCGTACGGCGAGTACGTCTGCACGTCTTCACCGAAGCGCTTCTTGTACTTCGTGACGTAGTCCTTGCCACCCGGCATCTGGTCGAGCGGCAGGCCGGCGAGCGACGCCACCGTGCCGTTCGCCGCGTCACCCGCGATCTGCAGGAAGGTCGGCGTGTGCACCATTTCGCCGCCCATCAGCGGAGCCTTGATGCCCAGCGACTTCATCTGCTTGACCATCGGTGCCGCTTGCGAATCCGCGCCGCCGAAGTAGACCAGGTCGGGGTTCATCGCCTTTGCCTTCGTCAAGACCGACTTGAAGTCGACGGCCTTGTCGTTGGTGTATTCACGGTCGATGATGTTGCCGCCGGCAGCCTTTGCAGCCTTCGAGAATTCGTCGGCGAGACCCTGGCCGTAGGCCGTGCGGTCGTCGATCACGACGATCTTCTTCAAGCCGAGGTTCTTCACGGCGAACGTGCCGGCGACCGAACCCTGCTGCGTGTCCGAGGTCATCATGCGGAACGTCGTCTTGAAGCCTTGTTGCGTGTACTCAGGCGCCGTCGCCATGGCGATCTGCGGGATGCCTGCGTTCGCGTAGATGCGCGAAGCCGGGATCGTCGTGCCCGAGTTGAAGTGACCGAGCATGCCCTTGATGCCGTCGTCGACGAGCTTCTGCGCGACCGTCGTGCCCGTGCGCGGGTCGGCCTGATCGTCGGCCGAGTCGAGCACGAAGTGAACCGGCTTGCCGCCGATCACGGGCTTCGTCGCGTTCATGTCTTCGACTGCGAGCGTGATGCCGTTCTGGAAGTCCTTGCCATAGTGCGCCTGCGCGCCCGTCATCGGACCGGCGAAACCGATCTTCACGTCTTCGGCTTGTTGTGCCTGCGCAGTCCCCGCCAGCGACAGGGCGGCAACAAGCGTTGCGCCTGCCAGCTGCTTCATCGTGTGTTGCATTGCTTCTCCTTGGTACCAGGTATCGAACGAGCGGCTTCGGATTTCAATGGACCTTGCCGCTTCCTTGTCTTGAGACGACCGACAGTATGGCTGGTGCTTAACCGATCGTCATCAAGTTTGCATTACCGCCCGCTGCTGCCGTATTCACGCTGACCGAACGTTCCGCGAGCAGTCGTTCGAGAGCGTAATCTTCATCGCCGTTGGCGAGCGCGTGCGCTGCCACGCCCTGCACCGAGACGATCGGGCCAGGACGTTTGGCCACTTCCTTCACGAGTGCGAGCAGCTCGTCGCTGTCGCCTTCGAAGAGGACCGCATCGAAGTCGGCATCCGCCGTCTTCTTGATCGCTACGTGCGCCTTCAGTGCCGCCGGCAACGCGCTCACCAGCGCTTCGCCTGCCGCGCCCTGGAACAGCGCGCGGTTGCCCGTTGCGAGCGCAACGGCGAGTTGTGCGCGGGCGCCCGTGGCCGTCGACGGCACGCACAGCACCGTGCCGCGCGCCGAAAGCGTGTAGGTGTTGCGCTCGCCCGTCGGGCCCGGCAGAACCGCCGTGGCGCCCGCGAGCACGTATTCGAGGTAGCCGTCGCAGCGTGCCGCGAGCGCGGGCTCGCGCTCGGCGATGAGCCAGTCGCGCAGCGTCGTGAGAGCAGCCTGTGCCGATTGCGGCGCGCCGTTGCCGTCAGCCGCTTGCGGCGCGTCGACGACGAGCACATTGGCGAGCGACTTCGGCAAACCGGCCGGACGCTTCGCGAGCAGACGCGACAGATACAGTGCGCCACCCGCCTTCGGACCCGTGCCCGAGAGACCTTCGCCGCCGAACGGCTGCACCCCCACCACCGCGCCGATCACGTTGCGGTTCACGTAGATGTTGCCCACGTGCGCGCGGCCGATCACGTGCGCGATCGTTTCGTCGATACGCGTGTGAATGCCGAGCGTGAGGCCGTAGCCCGTCGCGCGGATCTGCTCGAGCAGCTTGTCGAGCTGGCTGCGGCGATAGCGCACCACGTGCAGCACCGGGCCGAACACTTCGCGCTTGAGTTCGTCGAGGCTGTCGAGCTCGATGAGCGTAGGCGGCACGAATGTGCCTTGCGCGCAGGAGTCGGGCGTCGGCATCTGCTGGACCTTGCGGCCCTTTTCGCGCATGCCTGCCACGTGCGTATCGATACCGCGCTTCGCGTCGATGTCGATCACGGGGCCGACGTCGGTCGAGAGGCGGTCGGGATTGCCCACCGCGAGTTCCTTCATCGCGCCCGTGAGCATTTCGAGCGTGCGGTCGGCCACGTCGTCCTGCAGGCACAGCACGCGCAGCGCGGAACAACGCTGGCCGGCCGAGTCGAAGGCGCTTTGCAGCACGTCGGCCACGACCTGCTCCGCGAGTGCCGACGAATCGACGATCATCGCGTTCTGGCCGCCGGTTTCGGCGATCAGCGGAATCGGGCGGCCTTCGGAATCGAGGCGCTCGGACAGCGTCTTGTTGATGAGGCGCGCGACTTCGGTCGAGCCCGTGAACATCACGGCACGCGTGCGGTGATCGGCGACGAGCGCCGCGCCCACGGTTTCGCCGTTGCCCGGCAGCAGTTGCACCGCGCCCGCCGGCACGCCGGCTTCGCGCAGGATGCGCACGGCTTGCGCGGCGATCAGCGGCGTTTGTTCCGCGGGCTTCGCGAGCACCGTGTTGCCGGCTGCGAGCGCGGCGGCCACCTGCCCCATGAAGATCGCGAGCGGGAAGTTCCACGGGCTGATACACACCACCGGGCCGAGCGGGCGATGCGTGTCGTTCGAGAACTCTTCGCGGATCTGCGTGGAGTAGTAGCGCAGGAAGTCGATCGCTTCGCGGATTTCGGCCACGGCGTTCGGCAGCGACTTGCCCGCTTCACGCACGATCAGGCCCATCAGCGTATGCATTTGCGCTTCGAGCAGATCGGCGGCGCGTGCGAGGCAATCCGCGCGCGCTTCGACGGGCGTGGCCTGCCAGATCGGCGCGGCGGCCACGGCGTGCGAGAGCGCGGCGCTCACGTGCTCGCTCGTCGCTTCCGCTACGGTGCCGACGAGATCGCGATGATCGGCGGGATTGCGCACGTCGCGTGCGGCGCTGTCTGCGATCTCGCTGTCCGCGAGCATCGGCGCGGCGCGCCACGGATGATGCGCGCTCGCCAGCAGCGCCGACGAGAGCGACGCGAGACGATGCTCGTTCGACAGATCGAGGCCCATCGAATTGAAACGCTCGTTGCCATACAGCTCGCGCGGCAGCGGAATCTTCGCGTGCGGCGCGCCGAGCGGCACGACCTTGGCGGCGTCGTCGATGGGGTTCGTGACCAGTTCGGCGACCGGCACGGAGGCATCGGCGATGCGGTTCACGAACGACGTGTTCGCGCCGTTTTCGAGCAGACGGCGCACGAGATACGCGAGCAGCGTTTCATGCGTTCCGACCGGCGCGTAGACGCGGCACGGACGGTTGAGCTTGCCCTGCGAGAGCGGGCCCGTGACTTCTTCGTACAGCGGCTCGCCCATGCCGTGCAGGCACTGGAATTCGTACTGGCCGGGATAGTAGTTCTGGCCCGCGAGGTGATAGATCGCCGAGAGCGTGTACGCGTTGTGCGTGGCGAACTGCGGATACACGGCATCCGGCGCGCCGAGCAGCTTCTTCGCGCAGGCGAGGTAGGAGACATCCGTGTAGATCTTGCGCGTGTACACGGGATAGCCTTCGAGGCCGTCCACCTGGGCGCGCTTGATTTCCGTATCCCAGTACGCGCCCTTCACGAGGCGCACCATGATGCGGTGACGGCTGCGCCGCGCGAGATCGACGATGTAGTCGATCACGAACGGGCAGCGCTTCTGGTAAGCCTGGACCACGAAGCCGATGCCGTTCCAGCCCGCGAGTTCCGGATCGAAGCACAGCGCTTCGAGCAGGTCGAGCGAGAGTTCGAGGCGGTCGGCTTCTTCGGCGTCGATATTGAGGCCGATGTCATAGCGGCGAGCGAGCACGGCGAGTGCGCGCACGCGCGGCAGCAGCTCGCCCATCGTGCGTTCCTGCTGCGCGCGCGAGTAGCGCGGGTGCAGCGCGGAGAGCTTGATCGAGATGCCGGGGCCCTCGTAGATGCCGCGGCCGCCCGCGGCCTTGCCGATCGCGTGGATCGCCTGCTCGTACGATGCGTAGTAGCGCTGGGCATCGGCTTCCGTCGTCGCGGCTTCGCCGAGCATGTCGTACGAGTAGCGGAAACCGCGCGCTTCGAACTTGCGGCTGTTGGCCAGCGCCTCGGAGATGTTCTCGCCCGTGACGAACTGCTCGCCCATCAGGCGCATGGCCATATCCACGCCCTTGCGGATCAGCGGCTCGCCGCCCTTGCCGATCATGCGCGTGAGCGCCGACGACAGACCGGTTTCGCTGTTCGTCGTGACGAGCTTGCCGGTGATCATGAGGCCCCAGGTGGCGGCGTTCACGAACAGCGACGGCGCGTGGCCCACGTGCGATTTCCAGTCGCCCTTGCTGATCTTGTCGCGAATGAGCGCGTCGCGCGTCGCGCGATCGGGAATGCGCAGCAGCGCTTCGGCGAGGCACATCAGCGCCACGCCTTCCTGGCTCGACAGCGAAAACTCGTGGATCAGGCCTTCCACGCCGCCGCCGGTACCCTTCGCACGCAGCGTTTCGACGAGCTTCGTGGCGAGCTTCGTCACGTCGCCCGTGAGGTTGGCCGGCAGGCGCGCTTCACCGATCAGGAATGGCACGCACTCCGGCTCAGGGCGGCGGTACGCGGCCGTGATGGCCGCGCGCAGCACCGACTGCGGTTGCACGTTTTGCGCGAATTCAAGGAACGGGTGCGACGCCGCTTCGTCGTCGTCAGCGGTAGCACCTTCCGCGAGATCGGTCGCACCGACATGACCATTGAGTTCGGGAGGCAACTGGCCGTGCTCGATCTTCTCGAGGTAGGCAAAGATGGCTTGCTTGATGAGCCAGTGCGGCGTGCGCTCGAGCCGCGTGGCGGCGTCCTTGAGGCGCGAGCGGAGGAGATCGTCGACTTTGACGCCAAGTGTGGTGCTAGCCATGTTTCCTTCATATGCCGGCAGACCCGCACCGGCGGTGACCAAAAAGTTGGCGAATCGTAACCCTACCAATAAAAAGGTGCAACCACTCTCGCAAAATGGTTGCACCACGGTTGAGGCCTTGTGCAGCCTGGGTTTGCGGCCGATGACCGCCCACCGGGCCGCGCGGGTCGCGCTCGGTATTTTCCCTGGCCCAGCAACACGCTGGACAACCCTAATCGATTCCGCGGCCGTGCCGTTATACAAACAGAGCGGGGTTGTTGATCACAAGAAAATGCGTAGGGACCAAAAAATGGAAAAGCTGCTGGTAATTGCAGGGATCTGGACGTTGTGCGCCACGTGCGCCGTGCTGTTCATGCGCGGCGCGACGGCGCCGGATGAACGCCGCATGAGTTTGAAGCGCGCGGCGCGCAGGGATGCGGCCGATACGGTCGGCCAGTAAGGAAGAAACGGGAAGTTGATACCGGGTGGCCCCGCTGTTGCGGCAACGGGGCCATGGCGGCGGCTGTCCGCGGCTAGATATCGAGCGGATCGACTTCGAGATTCCAGCGCAACACGCCGCGCAACGCGCGCAGCGCGGGCTGCCATGCGCGCAGCGTTGCCTGCAGCGCGGCACGCGACTGGCTTTCCACGAGCAGTTGCGCGCGATGCACGTTCATCACCTTCACGATGGTGAGCGGCACCGCGTCGTAGGCCATGACACGCTCGGCGCCCGGAATCGCGGTGAGCGCCTCCGCGGCCTGGGCGAGAAACGCCAGCGCCGCTTCCAGCGTGCGCCCTTCGGCGCGCAATAACGCCTGATAGACGAACGGCGGCAGGTGCGCGTCGCGCCGCTCCGCGACCTGCGTATTCGCAAACCCCACGTAGTCCTGGCGCGCCAGCGCGTGATAGAGCGCGTGGCGCGGATAGCGCGTCTGCACGAGCACCTCGCCAGCCAGGCCGGCGCGCCCCGCCCGTCCGCTCACCTGCATCAACTGCGCGAACAGGCGCTCGCTCGCCCGGAAATCGTGCGAAAAGAGCGCATTGTCGGCGTTCAGCACGCCGACGAGCGACACGCGCTGGAAGTCGTGCCCCTTCGCGATCATCTGCGTGCCCACCAGGATGTCGACCTCGCCCGCGTGCACGTCGGAAAAGAGCGCCTGCGCGCTGCCCTTGCGGCGCGTGCTGTCGGCGTCGATGCGCAGCACCCGCGCGCCCGGCACCGCGCTCGCGAGCGCCTCCTCGATGCGCTGTGTGCCGCGCCCCATCGGCGCGATGTCGACGTTGCCGCACTCCGGGCACGAATGCGGAATGCGCGATTCCCAGCCGCAGTGATGGCAGCGCAGCGCGCGCTCGGGCTTGTGCAGCACGACGTACGCGCTGCAGCGCGGGCAGCCCGCCACCCAGCCGCAGGCGTCGCAAGCGAGCGTAGGCGCATAACCGCGACGGTTCAGGAACACGAGGCTCTGCTCGCCGCGCTCGAGGCGCGCCTTCATCGCCGCGACCAGGGGCCCGGAGAGCCCTTCGAAGGAAGCGCGGCCCCGCCGGCGCTCCTCTTCGAGATCGATCAGCTTGACGGTAGGCAGCACCGCGTCGGCAATTGCGCGGCGCGAGAGCGTGAGGCGCGTGTAGCGGCCCTGCTCGGCCTGCCACCAGCTTTCGAGCGACGGCGTGGCCGAGCCGAGCACGACCGGCACGCCCAGCTGCTTCGCACGCCATACCGCGAGGTCGCGCGCCGAGTAGCGCAGCCCTTCCTGCTGCTTGTAGGCGGGGTCGTGCTCCTCGTCGATCACGAGCATCGAGAGACGCGGCAGCGAGGCCAGCACCGCGAGCCGCGTGCCGAGCACGATGCGCGCGCGGCCCGTGTGTGCCGCGAGCCAGTTGCGGGCGCGCTCGCCTTCCGCGAGGCCGCTGTGAAGCGTGACGATGGCCTCGTCGGCGAGCGTGGCCGCGAAGCGCGTGCGAAACGCCGCCTCGAACTGCGGCGTGAGATTGATTTCCGGGACCAGCACGAGCGCCTGCGCGCCGGGGTCGCGCTCGAGCAGCGCCGCGAGCGCGCGCAGATAGACCTCGGTCTTGCCGCTGCCCGTCACGCCGTGCAACAGGAAGGGCGCGAACCCGCTCGCCTCGCCGATGGCCTCCACGGCTTCGGCCTGTTCGTCGCTCAGGCGCGGGACGTCCACCATGGCCGCAGTCTGCGGTGCGCTGTGGGCTGCACTTGCGGCCGCGCCGACCTCGATGGACTCATGCTCGACCCAGCCCGCTTCGCACCAGGCTTCGAGCGCCGCAATCGCCTTCGGATGCAGCGCGCGGGCCGCGGCGGCGTCGAGTTCGCCGGCATCAACGAGCGCCTGCGCGAGACGGCGCAGCGCCTGGGCGCGCGCCGGCAACGCGTCGGGCAACTCGGCGCGCCCTTGCGGCGACAGACGGTAGCGCTCCTCGGGGGCGAGCAGGCGCGCCCAGCGCGACGAATCGCGCAGCGCCTGGGGCAGCGCCGGCAACGCGACCTCGCCCAGGCCCCGCTGATAGTAGTCGGCGGCAAAGCCAGCCAGCGCGAGCCATTGCGCCGAAAGCGGCGGACAGGCGGCGCACACCGCGCTTACGTCGCGCAGTTTGTTCGCGGGCACGTCGCTGTGAGTGGTCACTTCGCAGATCAGGCCGACGACGTCGCGACGTCCGAACGGCACGCGCACGAGCATGCCGGGCTCCGGCGCGCTGTCGAAGCCATAGCGATAGTCGTAGAGCGCATCCAGTGGATGGTCCAGCGCCACGCGCACGTACTGCCCTGTCATGCCTCACTCCCAGGGAAGTTCCGTACGCCACCGCACAGACATGCAAACCTCAAGTAATACTTGAGATTTCGCGCTAAGTTTTGGATTCCGCAGAACAATCGCGCCCCCGAATCTGCGCCTGTGGATAACTTTGTTGAGAACTTCTCGGGCGCCGCCGCAGCGCGCCCGCGTGTCGTCGTTATGTGGGATACCGCACACAGCGCCGTGGAGCGCCGAAAGCCTTGTCTGTCAAGGGTCTGATTGATTCTGCGCAGACCTGAACGGGCGCCTGCGACAACCTTTCCCTCTTGCGCGCCGCAACGAGGCAAGTGTGTATAAGTCAAGTCTTGACAGGACCGCGATGGCGTCTGGATGGCCTCTTGAGCCCGGTCATACCCTGACGCCCGGAGCCCAGCTTGGTGCGGCGCATCAAAAACGTCACGCACCGATCGCGCGGATCGCGCGGCTGTGGCGATGCACTTCGTCCACGAGTTCGGCCACGCTTTCGGGCGGCGTGAACTGCGAAATGCCGTGGCCGAGGTTGAACACGTGGCCCGGGTGCGCGCCAAAGCTGTCCAGTACCGCGCGCGCCTGCTCGCGAATCGCGGCCGGCGAAGCGAACAGCACTGTGGGGTCGAGGTTGCCCTGCAGCGCCACGCGCTCGCCCACGCGCTCGCGCGCGCGCCCGAGGTTGACGGTCCAGTCGAGGCCAACGGCGTCCACGCCCGTATTGGCGATTTCGTCGAGCCAGAGGCCGCCGCCCTTCGTGAAGGTGATCACGGGCACGCGCTCGCCGGCGTGCTCGCGCTTGAGCTGCGCCACGACCTGCGCGATGTACGCCAGCGAGAAGCGCTGGTACGCGCCGTCCGCGAGCGCGCCGCCCCAGGTGTCGAAGATCATCACGGCCTGCGCGCCGGCTTCGATCTGCGCGTTCAGATAGGCCGCCACCGCCTGCGCGTTCACTTCGAGAATGCGTTGCATGAGGTCGGGGCGCGCGTACAGCATCGACTTCACCGTGCGGAAGTCGTCCGAGCCGCCACCTTCGACCATGTAGCAGGCGAGCGTCCAAGGGCTGCCCGAGAAGCCGATCAGCGGCACACGCTGGTGCCCTTCTGCATTGGTGAGCGCGCGGCGAATTTCGCGTACGGCGTCGGTCACGTAGCCGAGCGTCGCGCCGATATCCGGCACGGCGAGCCGCGCCACGTCTTCTTCGGTACGCACGGGGTGCGCGAACTTCGGCCCTTCACCCGCCTGGAACGAGAGGCCAAGGCCCATCGCGTCCGGAATCGTGAGAATGTCGGAGAACAGGATCGCGGCGTCGAGCGGATAGCGCTCGAGCGGCTGGAGCGTGACCTCCGTCGCGTAATCGGGATTCTTCGCGAGGCCGAGGAAGCTGCCCGCGCGGCTGCGCGTGGCGTTGTACTCCGGCAGATAGCGGCCTGCCTGGCGCATCAGCCAGATCGGCGTGTACTCGGTCGGCTGGCGCAGCAGCGCGCGCAGGAAGGTGTCGTTCAGGAGAGTGTGGGCCACGTGCTGGATGCGCGAAGTCGCGCCAAGGTTCGGAAGCAAGCGGCCATTTTACCGGAGCGGCCGTCGCGTCATGCCCCTGATGGGCGGGATCAGAAAGCGCAATGCCACTGAAGTATAGGCCTGCCTACCCAGGTAAGTCCGCGCTTAACGGCCGCGTACGCGAGGACTATCATCAGACGGCTTTCCAAAACATTACATCAACCAAAACCAGATCTGGAGACACGATGAATAAAGCCGCCCTCGGCCTGACGATCGTTAGCGCCGCTTTGCTGAGCGCGTGCGCCACGGGCCAGTCCGCCGGTACCCCCGCCAACGGTGCGCAGAGCGCCACGGCCCCGTCGCGCCTCGACGAAATCATCGCGCGCGGCACGCTGCGCGCCTGCACGACCGGCGACTACAAGCCCTACTCGTTCTACAGGCAGGACGGCACGTTCGAAGGCATCGACATCGACATGACCCAGTCGCTTGCGAAGTCGCTGGGCGTGAAGGCCGAGTTCGTGAAGACGTCGTGGTCGAACCTCATGAACGACTTCCTCGCGAAGTGCGACGTTGCAGTGGGCGGCGTCTCCACGACGCTCGAGCGCCAGAAGCGCGCGTTCTTCACCGAGGCCTATCAAGTCGACGGCAAGACGCCGATCGTGCGATGCGCGGACGTCAAGAAGTATCAGACCGTTGAGCAGATCAACCAGCCTTCGGTGCGCGTGATCGTGAATCCGGGCGGCACGAACGAGCGCTTCGCGAAGCAGTTCCTGCCGAATGCGAATCTCATCATGTACCCGGACAACGTGACGATCTTCAAACAGATTCTCGCGAGCAAGGCCGACGTAATGGTGACCGACGCCTCCGAGACCATGTTGCAGCAGAAGCTCAACCCGGGGCTGTGTTCGGTGCATCCCGACAAGCCGTTTCAGTACGGCGAAAAAGCGTGGATGGTGCCGCGCGGCGACGTGGTGTTCCAGCAGTATGTCGATCAGTGGCTGCACCTTGCGCGCGCGAGCGGCGAATATCAGGCAATCTCCGACCAGTGGCTGAAGTGAAGTGTTGAATCGCGCCGCATTGTTATGGCCCTTGGAATTGCTACGATGAGTTGCAGAACATGGGGTCACACGAGGCACGCAAAGTTTGCATTCCACGCGCGAGCGCAATGCCGACGCACTGCGCATGTGCGCACCCGGTAAATCTGTACCGTACGCGTCATGCGTAAAAAGGCCCATGCGGTGGGCCTTCCTTCATGCGATTCGAATCCTCGCGCGCGAGTTGCGATTAAGGCTGTCAGGCAGCCTCGAAAAATAGCGGTAAAAATGACTTCCGCGAAACGCTCAGGATGGCAAAAAGCGCCGCAGAGCCTTATCTGACGGGCGTTACAACCTGAAACACTTTGTTACCGCGAACCTATCTTAATTCGCCCACAATGCCTTCAACGGTTTCAACACGGATGTGGCGCGGTGCCAGTGTGAGCGGACACAAAACACCAGCCGGTCGGCCCTACGCCGAAGCCCTCTCGAGGGGCATCCTTGTTGGAGCCGTGACCGGCGTCGAAGACGTTTCATGACCCGGCTCCTCCTTTGGTCTCCTCGCGCTAACCCCGTAGCGTGTGGTTTTTAGCGGGCTCCAGGCCCGCTTTTTTTTCGCCTGTACGTTTCGTTATTCAACAGGCATCGCTCTGCCCCCACTCCCTCCAGCGTCAAATAGTCGTTCGGTTTCCCGACTATTTTTGCGCGTTCTGCAATGCCGCAGCGACGCCTTGAATCGTCCGCCGCGGCATTGCATCGAACCTCGTATCAAGCCGTCTTCTGCTCGTTGATCTTGAGCTCGTCGATCATGCGCGCGCGCATCACGAACTTCTGCACCTTGCCTGTCACGGTCATCGGCAGTTCGTCGACGAAGCGGATGTACTTCGGGATCTTGTAGTGGGCAATCTGCCCCTGGCAGAACGCCTGAATCTCCTCGGCCGTTGCCGCTTCGCCCGGGCGGAGCACGATCCACGCGCACACTTCCTCGCCGTACTTCGCATCGGGCACGCCGAACACCTGCGCGGACTGCACCTTCGGGTGGCGGAACAGAAACTCTTCGATCTCTCGCGGATAGATGTTCTCGCCGCCGCGGATCAGCATGTCCTTGAGGCGACCGACGATGTTGCAGTAGCCTTCGGCATCGATCGTCGCGAGATCGCCCGTATGCATCCAGCCATCGACGATCGACTCGGCCGTCTTCTCCGCGTCGCCCCAGTAGCCCTGCATCACCGAATAGCCCTTCGTGCACAGCTCGCCCGTTTCGCCCACCGGCACGATATTGCCGAGCGCGTCGACGATCTTCACTTCGAGATGCGGCTGAATGCGGCCCACGGTGGTCGTGCGCTTGTCGAGCGGGTCGGTGGTCGAGCTCTGGAACGACACCGGGCTCGTTTCCGTCATGCCGTAGGCGATCGTGATTTCGGCGAGATGCATCCTGGAGACCACGCGCTTCATCGTCTCGATCGGGCACGGCGAGCCGGCCATGATGCCCGTGCGCAGCTTCGAAAGATCGAAGCGTGCGAACTCCGGATGATCGAGCTCCGCGATGAACATCGTGGGCACGCCGTGCAAGGCCGTGCAGCCCTCTTCCGAGACGGCTTCGAGCGTCGCGCGCGGATCGAACGCCTCACCCGGGAACACCATGTTCGCGCTAACGGATACGCACGCGAGCACCGCGAGCACCATGCCAAAGCAGTGATAGAGCGGCACCGGAATGCAAAGCGAATCTTCTTCGGTGAGGCGCATCGCCTGGGCGATGAAACGTCCGTTGTTGAGCACGTTGCGGTGCGTGAGCGTCGCGCCCTTCGGATTACCGGTCGTGCCACTCGTGAACTGGATGTTGATGGCCTCGTCGGGCGATAGCGTCGCGTTGATCGCGTCGAGCCACGCCGTGCCGTCGCGCGCGATGCGCTCGCGGCCCATCTCCACGAGTTCGCTGAAGCAGAGCATGCCGGGCGTGGCCGTGTCGCACATGCGCACGACCGCGCGCAGTTCGGGCAGGCGCGCGGCCTGCAGCTGGCCGGGCGTGGCGCTCGCAAGCTCGGGCGCGAGCGTCTGCAGCATTTCCAGATACTTCGAGGTCTTGAAGCTCTCCGCCGAGACGATCGCCTTGCAGCCGACCTTGTTCAGCGCGTATTCGAGTTCGGCAAGACGATAGGCGGGATTGATGTTGACGAGCACCGCACCGATACGCGCGGTCGCAAACTGGGTGAGCAGCCATTCGACGCGATTGGGCGACCAGATGCCGACGCGGTCTCCCTTGACGATGCCTAGCTCGGCAAAACCGGCCGCGAGCACGTCCACTTCCGCGGCGAACTCGCGCCAGTTCCAGCGGATGCCCTGCTCGCGGAACACCACGGCAGGCCGCTCGGGGAAGCGGTTGGCGGTCTCCTGCAGGAACGTGCCGAGAGTCGCGTCGCTGAGCGGCACGTCGGACGTGCCTCGCACGTAGGAAAGCCCTTCTTTCGGCGCGATGAGCGGCTCATGTACACCGGGCGCGGCGCGCGCGCCTGCTGCGTCGATTGCCATGATGGCTGTCTCCTGGGGAGCGTCACTCCCGCGTTTGAAATGAATTTGAAAACCATTGTGCCACCGGCTTGACTGGGGGCGGCATCAAGTCTTACCCGCAGGGTCTGGGCCGGCTGCGAACGAATGATTTGGCATTACCTTTCCGTAAACGTCAAGTATGCCGGAGCGTTTTGGTCGACCTCCGTGGCTCACGGCATTTATGCCGCGTTTTTCATCGCGGTGCCATTGGGCCGTGCCCGCCCACCGGCGCGCACATGCAAAAAGGGCTCCCCAACCGGGGAGCCCTTTTTTGCTTCGAACGCGGCCCCACGAGGGGGCGCGTACGAGAACCCATTAGTGCTGGTTCATCTTGCGCAGGCGCTGGATCGCCGCGAGCTGCGCGACCGCGTAGGCCAGTTCGGCCTGGGCGGTGGCGTACTCGAGGTTCGAGCCGGCGTTCTGCAGCGTCTCTTCAGCGCGCTTGCGCGCTTCCGTAGCCTTTGCCTCGTCGAGATCCTTGCCGCGGATCGCGGTGTCGGCGAGCACCGTGACGGCGCCCGGCTGCACTTCGAGAATGCCGCCGGCGACGAACACGAACTCTTCACCGCCGTCTTCCGCCACGATGCGCACTGCGCCCGGACGAATACGCGTGATGAGCGGCGTGTGCCCCGGCAGAATGCCCAGCTCGCCCGCCTCGCCCGGAAGCGCGACGAACTTCGCCTGGCCGTCGAAGATGCTCTCTTCGGCGCTGACGACGTCTACCTTGATGGTTGCTGCCATATGTGTCGACTCCTTGGGGATTAATTGGCTGCTGTGGCGGATAAGTCGCGCGACTTATCCGCACTTCGGCAACTAACCCTTACTGGATCTTCTTGGCCTTTTCGAAGGCTTCGTCGATCGTGCCGACCATGTAGAACGCCTGCTCCGGCAGGTGATCGCATTCGCCGTCAACGATCATCTTGAAGCCGCGAATCGTTTCCTTCAGCGGCACGTACTTGCCCGGCGAGCCCGTGAAGACTTCCGCGACGTGGAACGGCTGCGACAGGAAACGCTGGATCTTGCGAGCGCGGGCCACCGTCAGCTTGTCTTCCGGCGACAGTTCGTCCATGCCCAGAATCGCGATGATGTCGCGCAGTTCCTTGTAGCGCTGCAGCGTTTGCTGCACGCCGCGCGTGATCGAGTAGTGCTCTTCGCCGATCACGTTCGGGTCGATCTGGCGCGAGGTCGAGTCGAGCGGGTCGACTGCCGGGTAGATACCCAGCGAGGCGATGTCACGCGACAGCACGACGGTTGCGTCCAGGTGGCCGAAGGTCGTAGCCGGCGACGGGTCGGTCAAGTCGTCCGCAGGGACGTACACGGCCTGAACCGACGTAATCGAGCCCTTCTTGGTCGACGTGATGCGCTCTTGCAGCTTGCCCATTTCTTCAGCCAGCGTCGGCTGATAGCCCACTGCCGACGGCATACGGCCGAGCAGTGCCGATACTTCGGTGCCAGCCAGCGTGAAACGGTAGATGTTGTCGACGAAGAACAGCACGTCGAGGCCTTCGTCGCGGAAGTGCTCGGCCATCGTCAGACCGGTCAGCGCGACGCGCAGACGGTTGCCCGGCGGCTCGTTCATCTGGCCGTACACCAGCGCGACCTTGTCGAGAACGTTCGAGTCCTTCATTTCGTGGTAGAAGTCGTTGCCCTCACGGGTACGCTCGCCCACGCCCGCAAACACGGAGAAACCACCGTGTTCCTTGGCGATGTTGTTGATGAGCTCCATCATGTTGACGGTCTTGCCCACGCCAGCACCACCGAACAGACCGACCTTGCCGCCCTTTGCGAACGGGCAGATCAGGTCGATAACCTTGATGCCGGTTTCGAGCAGTTCCGCCGACGGCGACAGCTCGTCGAACGCCGGAGCCTTCTGGTGGATCGAGCGCGTCGTTTCGCTCACGATCGGGCCAGCTTCGTCGATCGGACGGCCGAGCACGTCCATGATGCGGCCGAGGGTCGGCTTGCCGACCGGCACGCGGATGGGGTTGCCCGTGTTCTTGACCACGGTGCCGCGGCGCAGGCCGTCAGCAGAACCCAGACAGATGGTGCGGACAACGCCGTCGCCCAGCTGCTGCTGCACTTCCAGGGTCAGTTCCGACCCTTCGAGAATCAGCGCGTCGTAGATCTTCGGCATGCTCTCGCGCGGGAATTCCACGTCGATCACCGCGCCGATGCACTGTACGATCTTGCCTTCTACCAAAGCAGTTGTACTCATCGATTTTCCTTTAGATACCTGAATTCTTCACTCGCTCACCGGCATACACCGGCGCGGTTTCGCAATCGGTTCGCGCTCGTCGCTTGATCAAACGGCTGCTGCGCCGCCGACGATTTCCGAAAGTTCCTTCGTAATCGCGGCCTGGCGGCTCTTGTTGTACGAGAGCTGCAGTTCGTTGATGACCGTCTTCGCGTTGTCCGACGCCGCCTTCATCGCCACCATACGGGCCGACTGCTCCGAAGCCATGTTTTCCGCCACGGCCTGATAGACCAGAGCTTCGACATAGCGCACCAGCAGTTCGTCCACGACGGTTTGCGCGTCCGGCTCGTAGATGTAGTCCCACGCCGACTTCGGCGTCGTGCCGTCGTCATCCGCTTCCAGACGCTCGGCCGACAGCGGCAGCAGTTGCTCGATTACAGGCTCCTGCTTCATCGTGTTGACGAAGCGCGTGTACGCGAGGTACACGGCGGAAAGCTTGCCTTCCGAGTACTGGTCGAGCTGCACCTTGATCGCGCCGATCAGCTTTTCGAGGTGCGGCGTGTCGCCGAGTTGCACAACGTTCGAGACGACCTTCGCGCGCAGACGATTCAGGAAACCGAGGCCCTTGCTGCCGATCGCAGTTGCTTCGATCGTCGTGCCGGATGCTTCCAGCTCCTTGAACTTCTGCAGCGTCGCGCGCAGCACGTTGGTGTTCATCCCGCCGCACAGACCCTTGTCGGTCGTGACGAGAATCACGCCTGCGACCTTCGCACCGGTGTTTTCCACCATGAACGGGTGGCGGTACTCGGGGTTCGCACGGCTCATGTGCGCAGCGATGTCGCGGACCTTGTCGGCATACGGGCGGGCGGCGCGCATGCGCTCCTGGGCACGGCGCATTTTCGACGCCGCGACCATTTCCATCGCCTTGGTGATCTTGCGCGTGTTTTGCACGCTCTTGATCTTGCCGCGAATTTCCTTCATTCCAGCCATTGCTTTGCTCCTTTGTCGACCCGGGTCAGCGCTTCATTCAGCACTTACCCGGGTCCCAGTCCGTTTATCGTGTTTGATTCCCGGACGGATCAATATGCGCCGGACTTCTTGAAGTCCTTGAGAGCCGCGTGGAGCGCGTTCTCGTCGTCCTTCGACAGGTCCTTCTTGTCCTCGATGCGCGCGACGAGGTCAGCGTGCTTCGACTTCAGGTATTCGCGCAGGCCCTTTTCGAACGGCAGGACGTCCTTGACGTCGATGTCGTCGAGGTAGCCGTTGTTCGCCGAGAACAGCGCAACAGCCAGTTCCCACACTTGCAGCGGCTGATACTGCGGCTGCTTGAGCAGTTCCGTCACGCGGCGGCCGCGCTCGAGCTGCTTGCGGGTCGCTTCGTCGAGGTCCGATGCGAACTGGGCGAATGCAGCCAGTTCACGGTACTGCGCGAGGTCGGTACGGATACCGCCCGACAGCTTCTTCACGACCTTCGTTTGAGCCGCACCACCCACACGCGACACCGACACGCCGGCGTTGATTGCCGGGCGGATGCCCGCGTTGAAGAGGTCGGTTTCCAGGAAGATCTGGCCGTCGGTAATCGAGATCACGTTCGTCGGAACGAATGCGGTCACGTCGCCGGCTTGCGTTTCGATGATCGGCAGTGCGGTGAGCGAACCCGTCTTGCCCTTCACTTCGCCGTTCGTGAACTTCTCGACGTAATCGGCCGACACGCGCGCGGCGCGCTCGAGCAGACGCGAGTGGAGGTAGAACACGTCGCCGGGGTAAGCTTCACGGCCCGGCGGGCGGCGCAGCAGCAGCGAGATCTGACGGTATGCCCAGGCTTGCTTGGTCAAGTCGTCATAGATGATCAGGGCGTCTTGACCGCGGTCGCGGAAGTATTCGCCCATCGTGCAGCCGGCGTACGGCGCGAGGTACTGCAGCGCGGCCGATTCCGAAGCCGAAGCGGCAACGACGATCGTGTATTCGATCGCGCCCGTTTCTTCGAGCTTGCGCAGCACGTTCTGGATCGACGAAGCCTTCTGACCGATGGCGACGTAGATACAGATGAGGTCCTTGCCCTTCTGATTGATGATCGTGTCGACGGCCACCGCGGTCTTGCCGCACTGACGGTCGCCGATGATCAGCTCACGCTGGCCACGGCCGATCGGCACCATCGAGTCGATCGACTTCAGACCCGTTTGCACCGGCTGCGACACGCCTTCACGCCAGATCACGCCCGGAGCGATCTTTTCGATCGCGTCGGTCATCTTCGCGTTGACCGGGCCCTTGCCGTCGATCGGGTTGCCGAGCGGGTCGACCACGCGGCCGATCAGTTCGGGGCCAACCGGCACTTCGAGAATGCGGCCCGTCGTCTTGACGATGTCGCCTTCCGAGATGTGCTCGTACTCACCCAGAATCACGGCGCCGACCGAGTCGCGCTCGAGGTTCAGCGCGAGGCCGAAGGTATTGCCCGGGAATTCGAGCATTTCGCCCTGCATCACGTCCGACAGGCCGTGGATACGCACGATACCGTCGGTCACGGAGATCACGGTGCCCTGATTGCGAACGTCTGCGCTCGCTTCAAGGCCCTGGATCCGGCTCTTGATCAGCTCGCTGATCTCAGAGGGATTGAGTTGCATTATTCGCTCCTGATGTTCAATTCTGTTGCGTGCCAGCCGCCGCGCCCGATTTCTGCAATCGAGGCGCTCAGGCGGTCAACGCCGCCTGCATGCTGGCGAGCCGCGCGCGGACCGAGGTATCGAGCACTTCGTCGCCGACCGTGACGCGCACGCCGCCGATGAGCGAGTTGTCGATCTCGACGGTCGGCTTCAGCTTGCATTTGAACTTGCGTTCGAGGCTGGCGACGAGGTCGTTCAACTGGGCGCCTTCGAGCGGGAACGCGCTGACGATCACTGCGTCAGCAGCACCTGCCTTGGCGTTCTTGAGCGCTTCGAACTGCGTCTGGATTTCCGGCAGCAGCGCCAGGCGATGATTCTCGATCAGCATCTGCACGAGGTTCTTCACCTCGGCCGATTCCTTGACCGGCGACTTCACCGCCGCGAGCAGCAGCTCGGCGACCTGGGCATGGCTCACCTTCGGGCTCGTCGCGACCGACTGCACCTCGGGCAAGGCCGCAACCTGTGCCAGCTCCGAAACGAGCGTGGACCAGGCGGCGGTGTCACCAGCTTCGGCCACGCCAAACAATGCTTCTGCGTACGGGCGGGCGATGGTTGCAAGTTCGGCCATGATCAGAGCTCGGCTTTCAGTTGATTCAGCAGTTCGGCGTGGGCCGACTGATCGACTTCGCGCTTCAGGATCTGCTCGGCGCCTTGCACGGCGAGGGCGGCGACTTCGGCGCGCAGGGCTTCGCGTGCCTTGACCACCTGCTGGTCGGCGTCGGCCTTCGCCTGAGCGATGATGCGTGCCGCTTCGGCGTGTGCCTGGGCCTTGATTTCTTCTGCGACCGCCAGTGCGCGCTTTTCAGCGTCGGCGATACGGCTTTGACCCTCGTTACGGGCCGTAGCGAGCTCTTCGCCGACGCGCTTGTGCGCCGCTTCGAGTTCCGCCTTGCCCTTTTCCGCAGCGGCGAGGCCGTCTGCGATCTTCTTCGAGCGCTCGTCGAGGGCGTTGATCAACGGCGGCCACACGAACTTCATCGTGAACCACGCGAGGATCAGGAACACGACCATTTGCGCAAACAGGGTTGCGTTGAGATTCACGGTGTTTCCTTAATCGTTGCTATTCCGGGGAATTGAAACGGCAAGGCGCTCATCGGTTGTGAAACTCGATCAGCGCCTCGTCTCCCGTTCCGCCATGCGCCCACTACCCGTTATAGGTCAGGCGCAACCTTCCAGGGAACTTAGCCCGCGAGCTTCGAGAGCAGCGGGTTAGCGAACGCGAACAGCATTGCAACACCAACGCCAATCAGGAACGCTGCATCGATCAGACCAGCCAGCAGGAACATCTTCGTCTGCAGCGGGTTCATCAGTTCAGGCTGACGTGCGCAGGCTTCGATGTACTTGCCGCCCATCAGGCCGATACCGATACAGGCGCCGATTGCACCCAGGCCGATGATGATGCCGATACCGATGGCCGTGAAACCCTGGATGTTGGCGATGAAAGCTTGCATGATCACTCCTTATTGAGATTTTCTGGAACTGGGGATTTAAAACTGCAAATCTGGTTTGACGAGCACTTAGTGCTTGTCGTGTGCCTGGCCGATGTACACCAGCGTCAGCATCATGAAAATGAACGCCTGCAGCAGAACGATCAGGATGTGGAAGATCGCCCAGACGCTGCCCGCAATCACGTGGCCGATGAAGCCAAGCACCGTCGTGTCCGCGCCGAAGCTCCACAGACCGCCCAGCAGCGCGATCAGCAGGAACAGCAGCTCGCCTGCATACATGTTGCCGAACAACCGCAGGGCGAGCGAAACCGTCTTGGCGACGAACTCGATGATGTTCAGTGCAAGGTTCGGGATCCACAGCAGCGGATGCGCGCCGAACGGGGCCGAGAGCAGCTCGTGTGCGAAGCCGCCAGGACCCTTGATCTTGAGGTTGTAGTAAATCATCAGCACGAACACGCCGAGCGCGATGCCGAACGTGCCGTTGAGGTCGGCAGTCGGGACGATGCGCTGGTGCGGCAGTGCTTCGGACAGGCCGAGCCAGCCGATCACGCGCGTGGGCAGGTCGACGGGAATGAAGTCGAGCGAGTTCATGAGCGCGACCCAGATGAACACGGTCAGCGCGAGCGGTGCGATGAATGCGCGGTTGCCATGGACGATGGACTTGGACTGGTCCTCGACCATCTCGACCAGCATTTCGATGGCGCACTGGAAGCGGCCCGGTACGCCCGGGGTCGCCTTGCGCGCAGCGAGGCGCAGGATGAGGATCGTCACGACGCCGCACAGAATCGACCAGAACAGCGTGTCGATGTTCCAGACGCTGAAGTCGACGATCGACGTCTGGTGCGAGGTCGCAAAGTTCTGCAAGTGGTGAGCAATGTACTCGGACGGACCCGGTCCGCTCGTTCCTTCGCTAGCTGCCATATCGTTAGAGCCACCCAAATTGTCGAAAATCGTTTTCGGCCGTTCCCGCCGCAATACTGTATTGCGGGAACACGCCGCCGTGGATCGTGTCTTATCTGCTTCGCATCGGCCAGCTAACTTCCACCGTCATCGCTTCGACGCCCTGATTTGAGGCGGCGCGATGTTGGCGGGTCAGCGCCACGCGAGCGCGATCCAGTATGTCTTTAGTGCGATCAGGTACGTGACGAGCAGCGGAATCCACAGCACGTCGTGATACCAGAACGCGATGGCGACGAACATCGCAATCGTCGCCCCCATCTTGAAGGCTTCACCGAGCATCCAGTTAAATACGGTGCCCGCCCTGCTCAACTGCTTCAGGCGCGCCGCGAACAGCGCACCGGGTAACCAGCAGATCGCTCCGCCCAGGAAGGCCGACAACGCAGCACTGCCCGGCGGCTTATAAAACAGCCACCACGCCAACGTTGCAACCAGGGACAAAACCACTTGCGCCGCGACGACACGAAACGGCGTGACGCGCGATGGGCGACTCACCTGTGCGCCGAAAATTTGCTCGGCTTCGGCCCGGGTGAGCGGAACGATGTCGTTGTTATCTTGCTGGCTGGCGTCCAGTTCATCCCAGCGCGCGTTGTGATCCGCTTTGGAAACAACGCGTCCGGAAGTTCTTGCCGCTGCATCCTGCCCCCGGCTGGATGCTCCGGCTGCGCCCGGCGGTACATCGGGCCCTTCATGCGCCTGTGGCGCTTCGTCTGGCCTCTGACCCACCATCGCTTTATTCCGGAAATTCGCCTTGCACGCGTTTTATTACAGCGTACTTACGGCATCGCCAACCAAATAAATCCGGGCGATTGTAAGCGATAGTTGCAGGCAATTCAAGACTTTAGGCCCTTCAATAACACCCGTGAAATGCGACTTCATGATGCGGAAAACTCAGCGCCGCGAGGGTGTGACCGGTAACTGTAAGGGATGCAGCAGGCAACGCGCAATCATCAGGATGACCAGGTAATTTCGAGCCCATCTGGCGCGCAATCCGGGCTATGCGCCAGGATGTGGGACGGGGTGCCGTCAGAACAGATGCAGCAGCAGCGCGCCGCCCAAAAAGGCCGCGATCCAGAACGGCACGGCGACCAGGTGAAACAGCAACCACACGCCGCGCTGGCCGGACAGACGCACGGCGATGAGGTTCGCCAGCGAGCCGATGGCCACCCCGAAGCCCCCCACGCTCACGCCGAACGCGAGCGCGCGCCAGTCATGCGTGAAACCCGCGAGCACAATGGCGGCCGGAACATTGCTAATCACTTGCGACAGCACCGCCCCTGCGGCAAAAGCGCGCATCGGCGTTTGCAGCGACAGTGACGTCAGCGCGTGATGGATGGCGGGCAGCGCGGCCACGCTGCGCAGGACGATGAACATCAGCACGAAGATCAGCAGCAGCAGCCAGTCGATCTTGAGCACGATGCGAATGCGCCAGATCACAAAGCCCGCGGCGACGGCGGCAAGTGCAACGCCTGCGTGGTGCGCATCGGCGAGCAGCACGAACGCGACGAAGAGCACAGCCGCCACGCTCGCAAGCGCCCGGTCGACGCGCTGCGGCGCGGCGTCTTTCGAGAGATCGAGCGGTACGGTCTTGAAAAGAAACGCCGTGAGCAGGATGAGCATCGCCATGAGCAACGCGCAAAGCGGTGCGAGCCCCACGACGAAGCGTCCGAACGATACCCCGCTCACCTGCCAGAGAAACAGGTTCTGCGGGTTGCCGAGCGGCGTGAGCACCGACCCCGCGTTCACGGCAAGCGCGATGACGATCACGAGGCGCTTGAGCGGCAGCGGCGTGAGCTTGTGCAGCGACAGCACGAGCGGCACCACGACGAAAAGCGCCACATCGTTGGTCACGATCATCGCCAGCACCGCGGCCAGCGCGACGAGCAGCAACGCGAGCCCGCGCTCCGAGTGAATGTAGTGGACGAGCTTGTGCGCGAGCCAGGTCAGCAGTCCTGAATATTCGATACCCTTCGTCAGAATGAGCAGACCCGCGAGGGTCATCACCGTTTGCCAGTCGACAAGTGCGGGCAGCGAGGCGATGGGACGAGGTGCGTAAATCTGCAACGCCACGAACGCCACGATGAGGATCGCGAGCACCGGCTCCGAAACGGCGAATGCGCCGATGCGGCGCAACAGGCTCAAGGGCTCAGGCGCCCCCTGCTCCGATTCGCGCACCGGCTTTATGCGCCGGCGCGCGCGTTAGCCGCGGCGGCGCGCATCGTGCCCATCACGCTGCCGTCTCGCCGCGCAGGCGCAGCAGGATGCCGTCAAGCGCGTCGAGGTCGCCGAAGTCGACCGTGAGCTGCCCTCGCCCGCGTCGGCCGAGCTTGATCTTCACCGATGCGGCGAGCAGGTCCGACAATTCCTCTTCGAGGCGGCGCGTGTCGCGCCCGCCATCGTGCGCGGCCTTCGCCTTGACTGCCGGTGCGGCCTTCGTGGTGGCCGAAACGAGCTTCTCCGTTTCACGCACCGACATCCGCTTGTTGACCACCTGGTTCGCCAGCGTGATCTGCGTGGCCGCGTCCACGGCGAGCAGCGCACGGGCGTGGCCCATGTCGAGGTCGCCGGCCAGCAGCATGGTCTGCACGGGCGCCGCGAGATTGAGCAAACGCAGCAGGTTCGACACCGCGCTGCGCGAGCGTCCCACCGACTCGGCCGCCTGCTCGTGCGTGAAGCTGAACTCGTCGAGCAGGCGCTGGATGCCCTGCGCCTCTTCCAGCGGATTCAGGTCCTCGCGCTGGATGTTCTCGATCAGTGCCATCGCGGCGGCGGCCTGGTCGGGCACATCCTTCACGAGCACCGGCACTTCGGTGAGGCCAGCGATGTGCGCAGCACGGAAGCGCCGCTCGCCCGCGATGATTTCGTAGCGCCCCGTCGCAACCGGGCGCACGAGAATCGGCTGCATCAGACCCTGCGCGCGAATGCTCGCGGCCAGCTCCTGGAGCGCGCCCTCGTCCATGCGCGTGCGCGGCTGATACTTGCCGGCCTGCATCTGCGTGAGCGGCAGCGTGTTAGGCGCGCCGTCGATCTTCACCGCCTCGGTGATGTCCGCGCTGCCGCCGAGCAATGCTTCCAGCCCCCGGCCCAGCCCCTTCTTCCGTGCTACTGCATTCATCGTGCTTCCCCAGTCTCTCGTCAGAGTGCGCGCACGCGCTCGATCATTTCCGCGCCGAACTGCACATAGGCCTGTGCGCCGCGCGAGGCGCGATCGAACACCACGCCCGGCAAGCCGTAGCTCGGCGCTTCAGCGAGGCGGACGTTGCGCGGGATCACGGCATCGAAGACCTTGTCGCCGAAGTGCTCTTTCAACTGCTCGGAAACCTGCTGCTGCAGCGTAATGCGCGGATCGAACATCACGCGCAGAAGGCCGATCACTTTCAGGTCGCGATTCATGTTCGCGTGGACCTGCTTGATCGTATTGATGAGATCCGAAAGACCTTCGAGCGCGAAGTATTCGCACTGCATCGGGATCACCACGCCATGGGCGGCGCACAGGCCGTTGAGCGTGAGCAGCGAAAGCGCCGGCGGGCAATCGATGAGGACGAAGTCGTAATCGGCGTCGACTTCGGCGAGCGCGGCCTTCAGGCGCCGCTCGCGCTGCTCGACCGTCACGAGTTCGACCTCGGCGCCGGCCAGCTCGCGGTTGGCCGGCAGGACGTCGTAGCCGACCTGTTCCGGTCGCGTGCGCGCGGCGTTCACCGTGACACCGTCGACGAGCACCTCGTAGACCGTGTTCTCGCACGCGGCCTTGTCGATGCCGCTGCCCATCGTGGCGTTGCCCTGCGGGTCGAGGTCGATGAGAAGGACACGTTGTCCCTGCGATGCGAGGCTCGCGGCGAGATTGACCGTTGTCGTCGTCTTGCCGACGCCGCCCTTCTGGTTCGCAACGCAGAAGATTTTTGCCATCTTTTGTGTGTCCCTTTTACTGCCTTAAGAAGTTTGCTTACGTTATTACGCAACTGCTTCGCGCACCTTTCGGCCGATTGGCCATCGCCGGATCGGCTCAGGCCCCGGCGACCGACTCAACCGACACTTCGATCAAGTGGCGCTCCGCATCGAGCATCGGCACGCTCAGGCGGATCGTGTTCAGCGCCCGGGTGCCGGCCGGCAGACGCTCGATCTCGCCTTCGGGGTGCACACCCTTCATGGCCCAGATCGCGCCACCCTCGGCAACGAGATGACGGGCCAGTGTAACGAAATCGGCGAGATCCGCGAATGCCCGAGACACGATCAAATCGAATTTTTTCGATACTTCGATGCCGGGACGCAGCGATTCGACCCGACCTGTCACCACCGAGAGGTTCGCGAGTCCGAGTTCAGCCTTCGCCTGCGACTGGAACGCCGACTTCTTCTGCACGATATCGTTGAGCGTGACCTGCCAGTCCGGACGCACGATCGCGAGCACGATGCCCGGCAGTCCGCCGCCGGAGCCGACATCGAGCACCGTTGCGTCGGCGCGCGCGGGCAGGTGCGGCACGATCGAGAGCGAATCGAGAATGTGCTGGATCAGCATCTGGCGCGGATCGCGAATCGCCGTGAGGTTGTACACGGCGTTCCACTTCGCGAGCAGCGCAACGTAGTCGAGCAACTGCTCGTGCTGCCGCTCGGTGAGTTCGACGCCAAGCGCCTGAGCGCCCTCTTTCAGCAGACGAGCGAGCGCGTCGCGGTCCGCAATGCCGGGTTGCCTCGAGCGCCCCGTCATTGCGCCACCGGCGTCGAGTCGATGCCGCTTTCGTCTGCAGCACCCGGATTCTGGCGACGGCGGCCAAGGCCACGCTTGAGGTGAACCATCAGCAACGAAATCGCGGCGGGCGTAATGCCCGAAATGCGCGACGCCTGGCCGATCGTTTCAGGGCGGAACTGGCTCAGCTTCTGGCGCGCCTCGAACGACAGGCCACGCACTTCCGCGTAATCGATGCCTTCAGGCAGACGGGTATTTTCCTGCGCGCCGTTGCGTTCGATCTCGTCGGCTTGGCGATCGATATAGCCCTGATATTTGATGCCGATTTCGATCTGTTCCTTGATCTGGGCTAGCAGAACCTCGTCGTCGGCGAGCGGGGTTTCCGGCGCACAAGCGCCTTCGCGCAGACCGCAAACGCCGTCATAGCTCACACCAGGGCGGCGCAGCAGGTCCGCGAGGTTGTATTCGCGGTCGATCGACTTGCCGAGCAATGCCGTCGCTTCTTCGGCCGAAAGCGTCTTGGGGTTCACCCACGTCGACTTCAGACGCTCTGTTTCACGTGAAACAGCATCACGCTTACGGGAGAAGGCGTCCCAACGGACGTCGTCAATCACGCCCAGTTCGCGGCCGATCTCCGTCAGGCGCATATCCGCATTGTCTTCACGCAGGCTCAAGCGGTATTCGGCTCGGCTCGTGAACATGCGATACGGCTCGGAAACGCCACGCGTCACCAGATCGTCGACCAGCACGCCGAGGTACGCCTGATCGCGGCGCGGGCACCATGCGTCCTTGCCCTGCACCTGGAGGCCTGCGTTCATGCCGGCGAGCAAGCCTTGTGCTGCCGCTTCTTCATAGCCCGTCGTGCCGTTGATCTGGCCCGCAAAAAACAGGCCGTTGATCACCTTGGTTTCGAGCGAAGCCTTGAGGCCGCGCGGGTCGAAATAGTCGTATTCGATCGCGTAGCCCGGACGCAGGATGTGCGCGTGCTCGAGGCCGCGCATCGAGTGCACGAGCTCGAGCTGCACATCGAACGGCAGGCTCGTGGAGATGCCGTTGGGGTAGAACTCGTTCGTCGTCAGGCCTTCCGGTTCGAGGAAGATCTGGTGCGATTCCTTGGACGCGAAGCGATGAATCTTGTCCTCGATGGACGGGCAATAGCGTGGCCCTACCCCTTCGATCACGCCCGTGTACATCGGCGAGCGGTCGAGACCGCCGCGAATGATGTCGTGGGTGCGCTCATTCGTATGCGTGACCCAGCACGGAATCTGGCGCGGATGCTGCTCCGCGCGGCCGAGAAACGAGAACACCGGCACCGGATCGAGGTCGCCGGGCTGCTCTTCGAGCACCGAAAAGTCGATCGTGCGGCCATCGATACGCGGCGGCGTGCCCGTCTTGAGACGGCCCTGCGGCAGCTTCAGCTCCTTCAGGCGCGACGAGAGCGTCACGGCAGCGGGATCGCCAGCGCGGCCGCCCGTGTAGTTGTTCAGGCCCACGTGGATCTTGCCGTCGAGGAAAGTCCCCGCCGTCAGCACGACTGCACGACTGCGGAAGCGGATGCCCACCTGCGTGACGGCGCCTACGACGCGGTCGCCTTCGACCATCAGGTCTTCCACGGCCTGCTGGAACAGCCACAGATTCGGCTGATTCTCGAGACGTCGCCGGATCGCCGCCTTATAAAGAATGCGGTCGGCCTGCGCGCGCGTCGCCCGAACCGCCGGGCCCTTGGACGAATTGAGAATGCGGAACTGGATCCCGCCCTCGTCCGTCGCAGCGGCCATGGCGCCGCCGAGTGCATCGACTTCCTTGACCAGATGGCCCTTGCCAATGCCGCCAATCGACGGATTGCAGCTCATCTGGCCCAGCGTTTCGATGTTGTGCGTGAGCAGGAGCGTCTTGACGCCCATGCGGGCGGCGGCAAGCGCAGCCTCGGTTCCGGCGTGACCGCCGCCGACGACGATTACGTCAAACTCTGTGGGATAAAGCATGGCGGGACCTCACGCAAGGACGAAACGACCGCGTGAGCCTTCTCGGAAAAAGTGGTATGCGCGAATTATAACGGTTTCGGGTTTTCGGCCGTTCACACCCGAATTTTGTTCCCCAGACGCGCCGGCGTTGAACAAAAAAAAGCGCCGTGTTTCACGTGAAACACGCCGCTCATTTCTACAGCGATAGACGAAGTCAGACCGGTTTCTTCGCCAACCCGAGATACGTTTCGATCACGCGCGGGTTCTGCGCCAACTCCCCCGCCGGTCCTTCTAGCGCCAGGTCGCCAGTTTCCAGCACGTAGCCGTAGTCGGAAATCTGCAGTGCAGCGCGCGCGTTCTGCTCGATGAGCAGCGTCGCGACGCCCGTTTGCCGCAGCGCGCTGATGATGTGGAAGATTTCCTTCACGATCAGCGGTGCGAGACCGAGGCTCGGCTCGTCGAGCATCAGCAGATCGGGCTTGCCCATCAAGGCGCGGCCGACTGCGAGCATCTGGCGCTCGCCGCCCGAAAGCGTACCTGCCGCCTGTGTGCGGCGTTCTTTCAAGCGCGGAAACAGCGTGAAAACGGGTTCGAGCTGGTCGAGGAAATTACGCTCACCGGCGCGCTTGCGGCGATACGCGCCGAGCACGAGGTTGTCCTCCACCGTCATCGAGGCGAACAACTCGCGCTTTTCCGGCACGAGACACATGCCGCGCGCCACGCGCCGCTCGATCGGCAGCGCGCCGATCTCCTCGCCCATATAAGCGATGCGGCCGCTCGCATGTCCCGTCACGGGCAGCGCGCCCATGATGGCGTTGAGCAGCGTGGACTTGCCCGCGCCGTTGGGACCGATCACGGAGACGATCTGCCCCGCGCCCACCCTGATCGCCGCCTTGTGCAGCGCCTCGATCTTGCCGTAGCGAACGGCGAGTCCGGAAACTTCCAGAACGGGTGCCGTCATCATTCCACCCCGCCCAGATACGCTTCCAGAACGGCCGGATCCTTCTGCACCTCTTGCGGCAAACCTTCCGCGATACGCGTGCCGAACTCCATCACCACGAGGCGGTCGGTGAGATTCATCACGAAATCCATGTCGTGTTCGACCAGCAGCACGCTCATCCCCTCTTCTCTCAGCTTGCGCAGCAATGCCGCCAACTGTTGCTTTTCCTTGTAACGCAGGCCAGCCGCAGGCTCGTCGAGCAGCAGCAAGGTCGGATCGCAGCACAGCGCGCGGGCGATCTCGAGGATGCGTTGCTGACCGAGCGCGAGGCTGCCCGCTTCGTCATACATATGCTGTTCGAGGCCCACGCGACGGATCTGCTTTGCGGCCTCGCTCATGAGCCTGCCCTCTTCCGTGGCATTGAGTTTGGCCACGCTGCGCAGCACGCCTGCGTGACCCCGCAGATGCGCACCGATGGCGACGTTCTCGAGCACCGTCATCGTCGGCAGCAACTTGACGTGCTGGAACGTGCGGCCAATACCGCGCGCGACGATTTCACGTGAAGTGAGGCGATCAATGCGCCCGCCGCGGAACGTGATCTCGCCGCTGGTCGGCTGAAGCACGCCGGTCACGAGATTGAAGGTCGTCGACTTGCCCGCACCGTTGGGACCGATCAGGCCGATGATCTGCCCCGCCTTCACTTCGAAGCTCACGTCGTTCACCGCCACGAGACCGCCGAACTGCTTGCGC
Organism: Paraburkholderia sp. BR10872; assembly: GCF_040965835.1. NCBI lineage: Bacteria > Pseudomonadati > Pseudomonadota > Betaproteobacteria > Burkholderiales > Burkholderiaceae > Paraburkholderia > Paraburkholderia sp. BR10872. Next base: position 43,764 of record NZ_JBFRCN010000004.1, on the reverse strand, counting down.
GCCTTGTTCACCGTCAGCAGCATTTCTCCCGTTGCCGGCTTGCTGCGCTGCGGCAAAGCCTCGGCATGCTCGGGCACATGCGCCTGCGGACCACGCGGGAAGAAGCGGGCCACGAATGGCCAGACGCCGCGCCGCGCGTATTGCAGCAGCAGCACCATCAGAATGCCGAACACGATGATCTCGAAGTTGCCGTTCTCGCCAAGCAGCTTCGGCAGCAGGGTTTGCAGCCAGTCCTGCAGCACGGTGAGAATCGCCGCGCCCAGCACTGCGCCCCAGACGTGCGCCACGCCGCCCACCACGGCCATGAAGAGATATTCGATGCCGTGATTCAGACCGAACGGCGTCGGGTTCACCGCGCGCTGCAAGTGCGCGTACAGGAAGCCCGAAACGGCTGCGAGCACGGCCGCATAGACGAAGATCACCACACGCATCCAGCCGGTGTTCACGCCCATGGCCTCGGCCATCATGCCGCCGCCGCGCAGCGCGCGAATCGCGCGCCCCATGCGGCTATTAAGCAGATTCTGAACGGACACCACGGACGCAAGCACCACGACCCAGATCAGGTAGTAGATATGGCGGCCCGATTCGAGGTCGATGCCCAGCACGTTCAGCACGGGAATGCCGTTGATGCCATCGTACTTGCCGAGCATGTCGAGGTTGCCGAACAGGAAGAACAGCGCGAGGCCCCAGGCGATCGTGCCGAGCGGCAGGAAGTGGCCCGACAGACGCATCGTGACGAGCCCCAGAACGAGCGCCACGAGCGCCGTGATCACCACGCCGACGATGAGTGCCAACCAGGGCGAAACGCCGTACTGCGTCGTCAGATAAGCAGTCGCGTAAGCCCCGAGCCCGACGAACGCGGCCTGCCCGAAGCTCGTCATCCCGCCGATGCCGGTGAGCAGCACGAGCCCGATCGCGACGATCGAATACAGGCCGATGTAGTTGAGCAGCGTGATCCAGTACTCGGGCACGTGCACCGGATGCGGCAGCACCGGCAACGCGAACATCACCACGAGGAACAGCCAGAAGAAGCGGTTGTGCATGACGAATCGTTTCATCGCGTCACTCCTCTTCCTCTTCGGCGTGCGGCGTCGAGAGCGAGCGCCACAGCAGCACCGGGATGATCAGCGTGAACACGATCACTTCCTTGTAAGAGCTCGCCCAGAACGACGAGTAAGACTCCAGCAGGCCCACGAGCACGGACCCTGCCGCAGCCAGCGGATAGCTCACCAGGCCGCCGATAATGGCGCCTACGAAGCCCTTGAGGCCGATCAGAAAGCCCGAGTCGTAGTAGATGGTGGTGAGCGGCGAGACGAGAATGCCGCACAGCGCACCGAGGCCCGCGGCGAGCGTGAACGCGAGCCGCCCGGCCTGCGTGGTGCCGATGCCGACGAGCCGCGCGCCGAGCCGGTTCACCGAGGTCGCGCGCAGCGCCTTGCCCGAGATCGTGCGATCGAAATAGAGATACAGCGCGACGATCAACACGGCGGCCGTGCCGATCACCCAGAGGCTTTGGCCCGAGATCGACAGGCTGCCGATGTTGAACGTGGCGTCGGAGAACGCGTTCGTGCGCGAGCCTTCCGCGCCGAACATCACGAGCCCGAGGCCCACCATCGCGAAGTGCACGGCCACCGCTACGATCAGCAGCAGCAGCGTGGTCGCCTCGGCGATGGGCTCATAGGCGAGGCGATAGATGAACGGCCCCATCGGCACCACGATCGCAAGCGTGAGCGCGATCTGTACGAGCATCGGCAACTGCTGGCTCGCTACGCCGCGCGTGACCGCATAGAGCGCGATGGGAAAGAGCAGATACTTGCCGGCAAGCGTCACGAGCGTGCGCGCCGCGTGGCGCCGCCGTTCGGCGTGACGCACGAGCCCGGCGGTCTCGACCAGGAAGCACGCCGCACCGAGCGCGACGAGCAGCCAGCAGGTGGCCGGAAACTTCTGCGATTGCAGCGCGGCGAGCGTGAGCGCGCCAAATGAAACGAATTCGCCCTGCGGAATGAAGATCACCCGCGTCACGGAAAACACCAGCACCAGGGCGAGCGCTAGCAGCGCATAGATCGCACCGGTGGTGATGCCGTCCTGCGCGAGGATCGCGGCGATCGATAAATCCATACTCCCCTCTTCCTGAAACCTTCTGGAACCTGGAAAAACAGCGGCGTCGAAAAACGGCAATGCGGGAAAGAACCGCCGAAGGCGCGGTTCGGCCTTCGGCTGTGAAAAGCCGGTGCGCAGCAACGGAGCTGCGCACCGGTCATGCTCGTACGTGATTCTCAGTGGCCAGAATGACGCTGTAACGCGCGCGCGTGTTCCACGGGAAAACGCACTGCGCTTTCCCGTGCGCCGCACGTTATTCGCTCTGCAGCTTCCACTTGTTGTTGACGATCTCGACGATCACGCGTGCGCGCTGGTCGAGGCCCGCATGATCCGTCGAGCTCATGTTGAAGATGCCGTGCGCGCCCGCCGCGTCCTGCGAGTTTTCGAGCGCGGCGCGCAGCGCCACGCGGAACGCCTCGGTGCCCGGCTGGCCCGCCTTCAGCGCGACCGGAATCGCGCGCTGGAGCAACTGGCCGGCGTCCCATGCATGACCGCCGAAGGTCGCCACTGTGCCAACGCCATAGGCCTTCTCATAGGCCGTCTTGTAGGCCAGTGCCGACTTCTTCACGGGGTTCGAATCGGGCAACTGGTCGGCCACGAGAATCGGGCCTGCGGGCAGCAGCTCGCCTTCGCAATCCTTGCCGCAGACGCGCAGGAAGTCGTTATTCGCCACGCCGTGCGTCTGATAGATCTTGCCCTTGTAGCCGCGATCCTTGAGCGTGGTCGCGGGCAGCGCCGCGGGCGTACCGGAACCTGCGATCAGAATCGCATCGGGGTTCGCCGACATCAGCTTGAGCGCCTGGCCCGTCACCGACGAGTCGGTGCGGTTGTAGCGCTCATTCGCCACGATCCTGAGGTTGTGCTTGCCGGCCGCGCTGGTGAACTCCTTGAGCCAGCTGTCGCCGTAGGCGTCGGTGAAGCCGATGAAGCCCACCGTCTTCACGCCCTGCTTCTCCATGTAGCTCGCGAGCGCGTCGGCCATCAGGCTGTCGTTCTGCGGCGTCTTGAAGGCCCACTGACGCTTCGCGTCGATCGGCTCGACGATCGCGGCGGATGCGGCGAGCGAAATCATCGGCGTCTTGCCCTGCGCGACGACGTCGAGCATGGCGAGCGAGTTCGGCGTGACCGACGAGCCGATGATGGCGTCCACGTGGTCTTCGTCGATCAGCTTGTGCGTGTTCTGCACGGCCTTGCTCGTGTCCGAGGCGTCGTCGAGCACGATGTACTGCACGCTCTTGCCCGCGATCTCCTTGGGCAGCAGCGCGATGGTGTTCTTCTCGGGAATGCCGAGCGACGCGGCCGGCCCCGTTGCCGAGAGCGTCACACCAATCTTCACCTGCGCGGCGGCGATGCCCGCCGTGCCCATCAGCGCCGCTGCGAGTCCGGCACTAATCGAGCTCAATACCCACTTCTTCGTTTTCATTGCGCGTCTCCAAACGCTTGGTCTGCGTGTTGTCGATTGATCCTGCGCCGATTACTAGGATGTTCGTGAATCGGCGCCGGCCTTTGAGTGTAGTAATCGGGATCGCGCGTGTAATGCATGGTTTTCCCTGCCTGCGGCGCCGCACAAGCCGCCGCGCGCCAGGGGGCGCTCTCCGCTTTGTCGCCTGCTCCCCTACTGCTGCAAAGCCGTTGTCACGGCAACAAAAAAGGCACCTCGATCGAGCGTGCCTTTTTCGTGTTTCGTGCGTCATTCAACCGGCGCTCAATCGCCGGCGAGTTTCCACTTGCCGCCGACGATCTCCACCATCACGCGGGCACGCTGGTCGAGACCCGCGTGATCCGTCGCGCTCATGGTGAAGATGCCGTGCGCGCCTGCCACGTCGTGCGAGTTTTCAAGCGCGGCGCGCAGCGCTTCGCGGAAGGCCTTCGAGCCCGGCTGACCCGCTTTCAGCGCGACCGGAATCGCGTGCTGGAGCAGGAGGCCCGCGTCCCACGCGTGACCGCCGAACGTCGAAATCGAGCCTGCGCCATAGGCCTTTTCATACGCGGCCTTGTACGCAAGCGCCGATTGCTTCACGGGATTCGAGTCAGGCAATTGATCGGCGACAAGCAGCGGCCCTGCCGGTAGGTATGTGCCGTCGCAGTCCTTGCCGCACACGCGCAGGAAGTCGTTGTTGGCCACGCCGTGGGTCTGGTAGTACTTGCCCGCGTAGCCGCGCTCCTTGAGCGTTTTCTGCGGCAGCGCGGCCGGCGTGCCCGCACCCGCGATGAGCACCGCGTCGGGGTGCTGCGAGATCATCTTGAGCACCTGGCCCGTGACCGAGGCATCGTTACGCGCGAAGCGTTCGTTCGCGACGACCTTGATGTTCTGTTTCGAAGCGGCCGCGCTGAATTCCTTGTACCAGCTCTCGCCATAGGCGTCTGCGAAGCCGATGAAGGCCACCGTCTTCACGCCGTGCGCGGCCATGTGCTGCGCGATGGCGCCGGCCATCAGCGCGTCGTTCTGCGGCGTCTTGAAGACCCATGAGCGCTTGGCATCCATCGGTTCGACGATGGATGCCGCTGCGGCCATCGAGATCATCGGCGTGGACGTTTCCGCGGCCACGTCGATCATGGCGAGCGAGTTCGGCACGACAGTCGAGCCGATCAAGGCGTCGACGTGATCTTCGCTTGTGAGCTTGCGCGCGTTCTTCACCGCCTGCGTGGAATCGGTGGCGTCGTCGAGCACGATGTAATCGACTTTCTGGCCCGCGATTTCCTTCGGCAGCAGCGCAACCGTGTTCTTTTCCGGAATCCCGAGCGAGGCAGCCGGCCCCGTCGCCGACAGCGTCACTCCGATCTTCACATCTGCATACGCCCCGCCGGCCGTCGCCGCGAGCACCCCGGTCGCGACGCAAGCCGCCCCCATCCAACGCAAAACCAACTGCATCTCCACTCCTTCTATATTCGTTTTCTTTATTGCTACGGATTTGTGGCGCACCGCGGCCGATCACCTCATAGTCCAACCGATAATCGTCTGCGGGAAATCAACGCAAAAATGCTGACCGCATGGTCGGTGATTGGCGAGTGTAGCGGTCTGCGTATTCGGATGGCAAGCGCTTTCCATCTGCTTACAATGAGCAGGATTGCGCGCGCCTTTTGCGTAATGCGCAAACGCTTGTGCAGTGGGCAAAGTACTGCCGCGCGGCTGGTTTGCGTAATACGGGAAGGGATAATCGGTGCGTACGAAGCAGCGTAAGTCGCATGCCTCGCAACGGAAAAAAGATAATCGGCTCGCCGTTGAAAACAGGCGTAGAAATATAAAAAGCGCTGTTGGACTCTCATCCAACAGCGCTTCCTTGTCCGGGCACTTGGTGCCTCAGTTGTCTCCTCGTTCTCCACCTGCAAATTCGGTGCATCAGAACTAAGCGCAACTTTAAACTTCACCCCCCTCTGCAGCAACTAGCATTTACCCTAGTGGTGCAGTGCGGCACCGAAATGGGGCGTGGCGCCACAGGTTTGTCGCACAACGGGGCGCTGCGGGATGCCGCAGCGCGACGTCCTTGCGCGGGCTATGCCAGCTCGCGCCGACCGGCGATCATTCTATCGCAGTGCAGAGCAGTCCTGGCACGCCAGTTCGTCAAGCGCGCAAGGGCCGCACGCGCGCCACGACCTCGCCGACTATGCCGCGCCGGAACGCCAGCACGCAGGCAATGAAGATGATGCCCGTGACGATCGTTGTGGACTCACCGAGTGAGCGGAACCACTCCACGCCCGTCCCTCTCGCGAGCGCCGTGCCGATGTCGCCCAGCCGGTCCTCCAGCGCGACGATCAGCGTCGCGCCGAGCAGCGGCCCGAACAGCGTGCCCATGCCGCCCACGAGCGTCATGAGGATCACGAGGCCGGACATGGTCCAGTACGCGTCGCCGAGCGTCTCGAAGCCGAGTACGAGCACCTTGAGCGCGCCGGCCAGACCCGCGAGCCCCGCCGACAACACGAACGCGAGCAGCTTGAAGCGGTCGGTGTCGTAGCCGAGCGAGACGGCGCGCGGCTCGTTCTCCTTGATCGCCACGAGTACCTGCCCGAACGGCGAATGCACGATGCGCACGATCAGACCGAACGCGAGCACCATCACGACGAGCACGACGTAGTAGAGCGAGAGATCGGAACCGAGCGAAAGCACGCCGAACAGCTTGCCGCGCGGCACGCCTTGCAGACCGTCTTCGCCGTGCGTGAACGGCGCCTGCAGGAACACGAAGTAGACCATTTGCGCGAGCGCGAGCGTGACCATGGAGAAGTAGATGCCCTGCCGGCGAATCGCGAAAATGCCTACCACGAGCCCGAGGACGGTGGCCACCGCCGTGCCCGCGAGCACGCCCACCTCGGGCGTGAAGTTGAGCGACTGGATCGCATAGCCAGCCGTGTAGCCCGCGCTCGCGAGAAACATCGCATGGCCGAACGAAAGCAGGCCCGTGTAGCCGATCAGCAGGTTGAACGCCGCGGCGAACAGGGCGAAGCAGAGCACCTTCATCACGAAGAGCGGATAGGCGCCGGCGAACGGCGCGACGATCAGCCCGATCAGCAACAAACCATAGAGCGCTTTTCTTTGCATCATCGTTCCTTGCCGAAGAGACCAGCGGGGCGAATCAGCAGCACGATCGCCATGATTACGAACACCACGGTCGCAGAGGCCTCGGGCCAGAAGACCCGTGTGAAGCCTTCGATCACGCCGAGCATGAGGCCGGTGAGGATCGAGCCCATGATCGAGCCCATGCCGCCGATCACGACCACGGCGAATACAGTGATGATCATCGGCTGGCCCATGAGCGGCGAGACCTGGATCACGGGCGCGGCGAGCACGCCCGCAAACGCCGCGAGTGCGACGCCGAAGCCGTAGGTGAGCGTGATCATGAGCGGCACGTTGATGCCGAACGCCTCGACGAGCTTGGGGTTCTCCGTGCCCGCGCGCAGATACGCGCCAAGGCGTGTCTTTTCGATCACGAACCAGGTCGCGAAACACACGGCAAGCGAAGCCACCACCACCCAGGCGCGGTAGTTGGGCAAATACATGAAGCCGAGATTGGTCGCGCCGGCGAGCAGGCCGGGCACATCATAGGGCTGCCCCGACGAGCCGTAGATCGAGCGGAACACGCCCTCCACCACGAGCGTGAGGCCGAAAGTGAGCAGGAGTCCGTACAGATGATCGAGCTTATAAAGCCAGCGCAGCATGGAGCGCTCGATCACGACGCCGAAGAGGCCGACCACGAGTGGAGCGACGACGAGCATCGCCCAGTACGGCAGATCGAAGTACGCGAGCCCCATCCACGTGAGCATCGCGCCCAGCATGAACAACGCGCCGTGGGCGAAGTTGATCACGTTGAGCATGCCGAAGATCACTGCGAGACCGAGGCTCAAGATCGCGTAGAACGAGCCGTTCACGAGCCCGAGCAGCAACTGGCTCAGCATTGCCGGAAGCGGAATGCCAAAAATCGTCATGAGAGCCGCCATGAATGCATTAACGGATTACGCAATCATGCCGCGCCCGGCGCACCCACCTCGGGGCGCCGGGCGCGGCATCCGACTGCAGCATTTACGCGCTCGCGCTTACTTCCACAGCGCGCACTTGCTCTCCTGCTTCGTCGTATAGGCCTGCTCGCCCGGGATCGTCTGCAGCACCTTGTAGTAGTCCCACGGCTTCTTCGACTCCGACGGCTTCTTCACTTCGACGAGATACATGTCGTGGATCAGCACGCCGTCCTGGCGGATGTAGCCGCCCTTGGTATAGAAGTCGTTGACCTTGGTCTTCTTGAGCTGCTCCATGACCTTGTCGGAGTCCGTCGTGCCGGCCGCCTGCACCGCCTTCAGATAGTTCGTCACCGCCGAATAGTCAGCCGCCTGCAGTTCGGACGGCATCTTCTTCGTCTGGTCGAAGTAGCGCTGCGCCCACTTGCGCGTGTCGTCGTTCTGGTCCCAGTACCAGCCGGTCGTCAGCACGAGGCCCTGCGTGGTGTCGAGCCCAAGGCTGTGCACGTCGGGCAGGAACATCAGCAGCGCCGCGGTCTTCATCGTCTTGTTGATGCCGAATTCCTTCGCGGCCTTGATCGCGTTGACCGTGTCGCCACCCGCGTTCGCGAGGCCGAGGATCTGCGCCTTCGAGGCTTGCGCCTGCAGCAGGAACGACGAGAAGTCCGACGCCGAAAGCGGATGGCGTACTTCGCCGAGCACCTGACCGCCGTTCGCCTTCACGACGTCCGCGGTGTTCTTCTCGAGCGACTTGCCGAACGCGTAGTCTGCGGTCAGGAAGAACCAGCTCTTGCCGCCCTGCTTGAGCACCGCGAGGCCCGTGCCCTTCGCGAGCGCGACCGTGTCATAGCCGTAGTGGACCGTGTACGGCGTGCACTGCTCGTTCGTCAGGGCGTCCGTGCCCGCGCCCGTGTTGAAGTACACCTTCTTCTTCTCTTGCGCGACCTGGTTCATCGCCAGCGCCGTCGCCGAGTTCGTGCCGCCGAGCAGCATGGTGAGCCCGTCACGGTCGAACCATTCGCGCGCCTTCGAAGCGGCGATATCGGCCTTGTTCTGGTGATCGGCGTACTCGATCTGGATCGGCTTGCCGAGCACCTTGCCGCCGAAGTCCGCGACCGCCATCTTGATCGCCGTGAGGCCGCCCTGGCCGTCGTCGTCGGCGTAAAGGCCGGACATGTCCGTGATGAAGCCGATCTTCACCGCGTCGTCGGCGGCCTGCGCGCTCCCCGCGCTGAACGCCATCGCAGCTGCCGAGGCGGCAAAAAGGCCCGCGAGCCGCGCGAACGTGGTTTTCTTCATTGCAGTCTCCTTCCTTGGTTGCATAATTATCAGGAATACTCCATGAACATCGGAGGCAAAGCGATTCGCGCGGCGCTCATCTCACGCTCACGTCGCGCGCAAAACCAGACCAAAAAATTAAACGCCCAGCAGGTCGTGCAGCACCGGCATCTTTCCCTCGAGTTCGGCAGTGCCGAAGTGCTCGACGATACGCCCGTGCTCCATCACGTAAAAGCGGTCCGCGAGCGGCGCCGCAAAGCGGAAGTTCTGCTCGACCATCACGATCGTGTAGCCGCGCGACTTCAGCGTGAGGATCATGCGCGCGAGCGTTTGAACGATCACCGGCGCCAGCCCTTCGGATATCTCGTCGAGCAGCAGCAGGTTCGCGCCCGTGCGCAGGATGCGCGCCACGGCGAGCATCTGCTGCTCGCCACCGGAAAGCCGTGTGCCCTGGCTGTTGCGCCGTTCGGCGAGATTGGGAAACATCGCGTAGATCTCGTCGAGCGACATGCCCTGCGCCAACTTCGCCCCTTTCGTGCCGATGTGCGGCGGCAGGAGCAGATTCTCTTCGCACGAGAGACTCGCGAAAATGCCGCGTTCCTCGGGGCAATACCCCACGCCGCAGTGCGCGATGCGATAGGTGGGCATCTGGATGGTCTCGCGCCCGCCAATCCGGATCGAGCCCGTGCGCCGGCCGGTGAGCCCCATGATGGCGCGCAGCGTCGTCGTGCGCCCCGCGCCGTTGCGCCCGAGCAGTGTCACGACCTCGCCGCGCCCGACGGACAGATCCACGCCGTGCAGGATGTGCGACTCGCCATACCACGCCTGCAGCCCCGTAATCTCCAGCGCCTTCGCGCTCTCGGTCGCGCCGGCGGCCGCAGTCGTTTCGCGTTCGGTGACCGTATTCATGCGTGCGCCCCCGTAAGGGCAGCGTCCGCACTGCCCATATAGGCCTCGGCGACGAGCGGGTTCTTCGAGACTTCGGCGTAGCTGCCTTCGGCGAGCACCTCGCCGCGCTGAAGCACCGTGATGGTGTCGGAGATGCCGGCAATCACGTTCATGTTGTGCTCGACCATGAGGATCGTGCGCCCGCTCGATACTTTCTTGATGAGCGCCGTCACGCGGTCCACGTCTTCGTGGCCCATGCCCTGGGTCGGTTCGTCGAGCAGCATCAGCTCGGGCTCCATCGCGAGCGTCGTGGCGATTTCCAACGCGCGCTTGCGGCCATAGGCGAGCTCCACCGTGGGCACATCGGCGAAATCGGTGAGGCCCACCTGCGTGAGCAGATCCATCGCGCGATCGTTGAGCTCAGCGAGCGTGCGTTCGCTCTTCCAGAAGTGGTAGGCGGTGCCGAGCGAGCGCTGCAGCCCCACGCGCACGTTCTGGAGCGCCGTGAGGTGCGGAAATACGGCCGAAATCTGGAACGAGCGGATGATGCCGCGCCGCGCGATCTGCGCGGGCCGCTCATGCGTAATGTCGATGCCGTTGAAAACGATGCGCCCCGCGCTGGGCACGAGGAATTTGGTGAGGAGATTGAAGCAGGTGGTCTTGCCTGCGCCGTTCGGTCCGATCAGTGCATGGATCGAGCCGCGGCACACGCGCAGGTTCACGCCGTTCACGGCCGTAAAGCCCTTGAACTGTTTCGTGAGGTCGCGCGTCTCCAGAATCGTGTCGCCGAGAATCATGTCCCCTTCCGAGCGTGGTAAGGCGTAACACTGCAGACCGTCCGTGACTCGTGGTGCACGGTGAGGTCCGGCGCGGACGTGGCGGCGCGCCTCCCGATGCGCGCAACGCGCGCCTGCCGACTTTCGCGTCATTGTCTCGCCAATGATGCAGCGCAATCATTGGGATTTGCACTTAAGGGAGCGCCACAAGGACAGCGAACATTACAACCGGAAGTTGACGACAGTACGAAGAAAGATGCCCACATGTTAGGCGCACGATCACCGCAAACCCGAAACTCACAGACGTACAAAAGCACGCGAGCGGAAGCGCTTGCGCTCTCGTCCCACATAGTCTTCGAATCGACGCCATCTTGCGCGTCGCTCCATGCCCTCAGGCGGTCGTCAGCGTGACACCGGCGGCGGCCTCCGTTTGCGCACGCGCACCCTCGCGGCGGTCGGCGCGCAGCATCTCGGCGGCGCGCTCCGCGATCATCAGCGTCGGCGAATTCGTGTTTCCCGAGGTAATGGTCGGCATGACCGAGGCGTCCACCACACGCAGGCCCTCCACGCCGCGCACACGCAGGCGCGCGTCGACCACGGCGTCGGGGTCGTCGGCGCGGCCCATGCGGCAGGTGCCGACGGGATGAAAAATCGTCGTGCCGACATTGCCCGCCGCCTCGCGCAGCTGCTCCTCAGTCTGGAACGCGAGCCCCGGCAGAATCTCATGCGGCTGGTAGCGCGCGAGCGCGCCCGAAGCCGCGATGCGCCGCGTGAGCCGTATCGCGTTGGCCGCCACGCGCAGGTCGCGATCGGTCGACAGATAATTGGGCGCGATCGCAGGCGGCTGCGACGGGTCCGCCGACACGGCGTGGATGCTGCCGCGCGACGTGGGCCGCAGGTTGCACACCGAGGCGGTGAACGCGTTGAAGCGATGCAGCGGCTCGCCGAAGCGGTCGAGCGAAAGCGGCTGCACGTGATACTGGAGGTCGGGCCGCGTGAGCGTGGGATCGCTCGGGTCCGATTTCGCGAATGCACCGAGCTGCGAGGGCGCCATCGACATGGGCCCGCTCTGGAAGAACGCGTACTGCATGCCGATCATCAGCTTGCCCCACCAGTGCGCGGAGGCCGTGTTGAGCGTACGCACGCCGTTCACGCGAAACGCCATGCGCAATTGCAGATGGTCCTGAAGGTTCTCGCCCACACCGCGCAGATCGTGCACGACGCCAATGCCGAGCTGCGCGAGCCGGGCAGCGTCGCCGATGCCGGAAAGCTCGAGCAATTGCGGCGAATTCACGGCACCGGCGCTGAGGATCACTTCACAACGTGCCCGCGCGACGTAGTCGACGTCGCCGCGATACTCCACGCCCACGCAGCGCTTGCCTTCGAAGATCACCCGCTGCGTGAGCGCGCCGGTGACGACCGTGAGGTTGGGCCGCTTCATCGCCGCGCGCAAGAACGCCTTCGACGCATTCCAGCGCACGCCGCGCTTCTGGTTCACTTCGAAATAGCCCACGCCGCTGTTGTCGCCGCGATTGAAGTCGTCGGTGGCGGCAATGCCCTGCTCCTGCGCGGCGCGCGCGAACGATTCGAGAATCTGCCAGTGCAGACGCTGCTTCTCCACGCGCCATTGGCCGCCCGCGCCGTGAAACTCGCTCGCGCCGCCGTGATGATCTTCGCTGCGACGGAACACGGGCAGCACGCTGTCCCACGACCAGCCGGAATCGCCGGTCTCGCGCGCCCAGTTGTCGTAGTCTTCGCGCTGGCCGCGCATGTAGATCATGCCGTTGATCGACGACGAACCGCCCAGCACGCGCCCGCGCGGGTACGAAAGCGAGCGGCCGTTGAGGCCTTTTTCGGCGGCGGTCTTGTAGAGCCAGTCCGTGCGCGGATTGCCGATGCAATACAGGTAGCCCACGGGAATGTGGATCCAGTGATAGTCGTCCGCGCCGCCCGCCTCGATGAGCAGGACGGAAACGTCCGCGTCTTCGGTCAGGCGATTGGCGAGCACGCAGCCCGCGGTGCCCGCGCCAACGATCACGTAGTCGAATTCGCCTTCGAGGCGGCGCGCGGCCTGAGCTTCGCTCGGTGCAGGCATGATGTGTCTCCAGCGATGACTGCTCTCTTTATGTTGTATTTTTGGACTGCGATTACTGCGCCGGACGGCATCGAACGCTTCGGATTCCTTTCGAACCGCCCGGCTCCCGGCCGCCTACTTCGCCACCGGCATGGTGAACTCCGCGCCCTTGGCGATGCTGTCGGGCCAGCGTTGCATGATGCTCTTGTAGCGCGTGTAGAAGCGCACGCCTTCCTCGCCGTAGGCATGGTGGTCGCCGAACAGCGAGCGCTTCCAGCCGCCGAACGAGTGCCACGCCATCGGCACCGGAATCGGCACGTTGATGCCGACCATGCCCACCTTGATCTGGCGCGAGAAGGCGCGCGCGACGCCGCCGTCCGAGGTGTAGCACGACACGCCGTTGGCGAATTCGTGTGCGTTGATCAACTCGACGGCGCTCGCGAAATCGGGCACGCGCACGACCGACAGCACCGGACCGAAGATCTCTTCCTTGTAGATCGTCATGTCGGTCTTCACGTCGTCGAACAGCGTGCCGCCGAGGAAGAAGCCCTCCTCATGACCATCCACCTTGTGGCCGCGCCCGTCCACGACGAGCTTCGCGCCCGCCGCCACGCCGGCCTCGATATAGCCCTGCACTTTCGCGCGATGTACGCCCGTGACGAGCGGCCCCATTTCCGAGGCGCCGTCCATGCCGCTGCCGATCTGCAGCGCCTTCACGCGCGGCGTGAGCCGCTCGACGAGTTCGTCGGCGATATGGCCCACGGCCACCGCCACCGAAATCGCCATGCAGCGCTCGCCGGCCGAGCCATAGGCCGCACCGATCAGCGCGTCGACGGCCTGGTCGAGGTCCGCGTCGGGCATCACGACGAGGTGATTCTTCGCGCCGCCCAGCGCCTGCACACGCTTGCCGTGTCTCGTGCCTTCCGTGTAGATGTACTCCGCGATCGGCGTCGAGCCGACGAACGACAGCGCGGTGACGTCCGGATGCGCAAGCAGCGCGTCCACGGCCACCTTGTCGCCATGCACGACGTTGAACACGCCGTCGGGCAGCCCCGCTTCCTTGAGCAGTTCGGCAAGCCGCACCGAAGCGGAAGGATCGCGCTCCGAAGGCTTCAGCACGAACGTGTTGCCGCAAGCGAGCGCGATCGGGAACATCCAGCACGGCACCATCATCGGGAAGTTGAACGGCGTGATGCCGGCGACGACGCCCAGCGGCTGGCGCAGATTCCAGTTGTCGATGCCCCCGCCGATCTGGTCGGTGAAATCGGTCTTCAGCAGATTGGGAATGCCGCACGCGAACTCGACCACCTCGATGCCGCGCATCACCTCGCCCTTGGCGTCGGAGAACACCTTGCCGTGTTCGCGCGTAATGAGTTCGGCGAGTTCGTCGTGATGCTGGTCGAGCAGATCCTTGAACTTGAAGAGAATGCGCGCGCGCTTGATGGGCGCCATTTCCGCCCACGCGGGAAAGGCTGCCTGCGCGGCGGCAACGGCGGCGTCGACCTCCGCCACGGTGGCGAGCGGCACGCGCGCGCTCACTTTGCCGAACGCCGGATTGAAAACGTCGCCATGACGCTCGCTCGTTCCCGCCAGCGGCTTGCCGTTGACGAAGTGGGTCAGCATGCGGACGCCGGCTTCGTTTCGATGTGTCTCGCCCATGGGTGTGCCTCTTTTGTCGTGAAGCCTCGATCCAACTAGCGTAATCGCGAGGCTGGGGCGCGATCCAATGATTAATGCTCATCAGCGATATAAGGCGGTTTAATATCAGGATATGGACCTGACCTTGCTCCGAGCGTTTGTCACGGTTGCGCGCGAGGGCAACCTCACGCGCGCGGCCACCCATTTGCATCTCACGCAGCCGGCCGTGAGCCTGCAGATCAAGCATTTGCAGGAGGCGCTGGGCATCGCGCTCTTCACTCGCACCTCGCACGGGCTCGCGCTCACGCGCGACGGCCAGGCGCTGCTGCCGCACGCCGAACGCGCGCTCGCCGCCGCCGGCGACGTCCAGCGCGCCGCTGCTGCGCTGCGGCACGAAGTCCGCGGGCGCTTGCGCATCGGCACCATTCTCGATCCGGCGTTCCTGCGCCTCGGCGGCTTTCTGCGCCAGCTCGTCGAAACCTGGCCGCAGATCGAAACGGCGCTGCGCCACGGTATGTCGGGCTGGGTGCTCGACCAGGTGCGCTCGCGCGAACTCGACGTGGGCTACTACATCGGCCAGCCCGTGCCCGACCCCGACACCTTCCACGCCATCACGCTCACGCGCTTCCAGTACCGCGTGCTCGCGCCGGCAGGCTGGAAAGACCGCGTGAAGGATGCGCGCGACTGGCGCGCACTTGCCGCGCTGCCATGGATCTGGACTCCGCCCGCCTCCGCGCACAATCGCCTGCTGACCACGCTGTTCGAGGCCGCGCACGCCAAGCCGGTGAAGGTGGCGGAGGTGGACCAGGAGCCGTCGATGCTCGATCTCGTGAAGTCGGGCGTGGGCCTCACGCTCGCACGCGATTCCACGGCCCTCGCCGAAGCCCACGCGCACGGGCTCACCATCGTCGAAGGCGTGACGGTGCCCACGGAACTCACCTTCATCACGCTCGCCGCGCGGCGCGACGAGCCCACCATCGCGGCGGCACTGAAGTCGATCGAAACGCAGTGGGCGATATGAGCCGCGCTCATGAAGACGCGCGCGCCCCGTTCAGTCTGACGTAAGCGCAGGCCTGGTCGCGTAACAGCGCTGTCGCCCAAGTTTTGATAGATTGGGAATCCGCTCCGCGTTTTCGGCACGCCCACGGGTGTGTTCACCCTGCGCGGCGCGTTTCCCCGCTTCTCCCATCGTTCCCCTTGTTCTCTTCGTTCGACAGGAGCCTTGCATGGCCCGCAACATCGAAATCAAAGCCCGCGCCCGTCAATTCGACGCCTTGCGCGACCGCGCTTCCCAGCTCGCCACCGAAGCGCCGCTGATCTTTCGCCAGCAGGACTTCTTCTATGACGTACCGCGCGGCCGCCTGAAGCTGCGTCAGTTCGACGACGGCACCCCGCCCGAGCTGATCTTCTATCAGCGCGACGACCGCGACGGCCCAAAGGCCTCGTACTACACGCGCAGCCCCGTCACCAATGCCGAGGCCATGCACTCGCTGCTCGCCACGGCGCTCACCACGCGCGGCATCGTCTCGAAGGAGCGCCACGTGTATCTGGCGGGCCGCACGCGCATCCATCTAGACCGCGTGGATGGTCTGGGCGACTTCGTCGAACTGGAGGTGGTGCTCGGCCCCGAGGACGACGAGCAAGGCGGCGAAGCCGAAGCGCACGCGGTGTTCGCGAAGCTCGGTGTGGACGAAAGCGATCTCGTCGCGGTGGCTTACGTGGATCTGCTCAATACGGCCAACGCGGCCTGACATCTGCAATTGGCATAGCGGGCCCTTGCGGCCTGCTACGCCTTCCCTCCCACGCCACTCATGCCGCCGGCGCGCCCGGCTCCAGATGCCCGAGCGGCAGCGGCCCGTTGCGCTTGAACGTGGTGAGCACGATGTTCGAGCGCACGCTGTCCACGCCGGGCACGCGCATGAGCTTCTTCATGACGAAGGTCGAGAGCGCGTTCAGATCGGGCGCGACGATGCGCAGCAAATAATCGGCGTCCCCCACCACGGCATGGCATTCGAGCACTTCGGGCAGCACGTCGATCTGCTGCTGGAACTGCTCGATGATCGAATCCCCATGATGCTTGAGCTTGAGGCTCGTGAACGCGGTCACGCCCAGCCCCAGTTTTTCGGGCCGCAGCACCACGCGATAGCCGTCGATCACCCCTGACGCCTCGAGGCGCTGCAGCCGCCTGCCGATCTGCGAGGGCGAGAGCGGCACCTGCTCGCCAAGCTGCTGATGCGTGGCGCGGCCAAAGCGCTGCAGCACGTCGAGCAGCGCCAGATCGAAATGGTCGAGTTCAAGCATGAATGGAGTCCGCATTAATTGACTGTATTGCGCTCGATTATTGCATACGCCAGCCGTAACCCATGGAGTACGCGCACATGCCGCGCGCCATCCGCTCTAGACTTGCATGACAGCAAGCCTTTTTAGTGGAGCGTTACGAACATGGTCGCCGCCACCGCGAAACTGCAGGAGCAGTTCGACGCGGGTCTCACCACCCGTCCCGATTTCACGATCGAACAGCCGCGCGAGCGCTACGGCGCGGCCGATCACGCCGTCTGGGACCAGCTCTACCGGCGCCAGCGCGCCCTGCTCGAAGGCCGCGCCTGCGACGCCTTCATGGAAGGCGCGTTGCGCATCGGCCTGAACGTTGCCCACGTTCCGTCCTTCGCGCAGGTGAGCGAGCGCCTGATGGCTGCAACCGGATGGCGCATCGTGGCCGTGCCGGGTCTCGTGCCCGAGCGCATCTTCTTCGAGCATCTGGCGAACCGGCGCTTTCCGGTCACCTGGTGGATGCGCCGTCCCGACCAGCTCGACTATCTGGAGGAACCCGACTGCTTCCACGACCTGTTCGGCCATGTCCCTCTGCTCACCGACCCCACTTTCGCCGATGCGATTCACGCCTATGGCCGCGCTGCGCTCGCCGTGGAGGAGCGCGCGTTGCCGTTGCTCGCGCGGCTCTACTGGTACACGGTGGAGTTCGGCTTGATGCGCGACCCGAGTGCACCCTACGGCGTGAAGATCTACGGCGCCGGCATCGTCTCGAGCAAGGGCGAGACGCTATACAGCGTGGAGAGCGCGGCGCCCAACCGGCTCGCGTTCGACCTCGACCGCGTGCTGCGCACGCGCTATCGCATCGACACGTTCCAGAAGACCTACTTCGTGATCGACTCGTTCGCGCAGCTTTTCGACGCGCTGGGCGCGGGCATTGCTTCGCGTCTGGCTGATCCGGCGGCGCTCATCGCGGTGCAGCCGCACGCAGCCGGCGACGTGCTGCAAAGCGACACGATCATCACGCGCGGCACGCGCGAGGGCTGGCTCGACGACGGCGACGTCTGAACGACATGCGGGCTTTGCGCCGCAGCACGCGCGCGTTCCTTGATGCGAGCGCTCGCACGCGTGCCCCATACGTGAAAAAATGGCTGATCGGCTCACGGCGCACGCCCGGCCTCAAGCTCAATACAGGTGCAATGATGATCAACCGACTCACATCCGAAGAGCGCGCATCCGAACTCGCCGACCTGCGCGGCTGGCAGGCCGTCGCCGGCCGCGATGCGATCCAGCGCCATTTCCGCTTCGCCGACTTCAACGAAGCGTTCGGCTTCATGACGCGCGTCGCCATCAAGGCGCAGGAGATGAACCACCACCCCGAGTGGTTCAACGTCTACAACCGTGTGGAGATCACGCTTTCCACCCACGAAGCCGACGGCCTCACCTCGCGCGACATCGAACTCGCGCGCTTCATCGACTCGATCGCGCCGGGGCCGCTCAGCGCATAAGCAGCGGTACTAATCATGCGTACGCTGTGCGCACGGCGAGTGCACACAGCGAGCGCACAGCGCGCCGTGAAAGCATAATGCAGGGTGCGGGGCCTTCAAACCTTCAGCTTTGAAGGCTATTCTTGATGGATACGTAAGACTCCCAGGCAGCGCGGGCAATCGGGTCTAAACGTTCCGGTGATATGGTGTTCTGACGCTGTACAATCAGCAGCGCATAAGGCTTGGAGAGCGCACTTGCCTCCTGGCACAACGCGAGTTCATCGCCAATCGAAGGCGAGCGGTTGCGCCAGAAGTTGATCGCGGCTTCGAGTTCGGTGATTGAAATATCGGACATGTGGATCGTGATCGCGCAACCGTCGGGCTGTGCCTCGAGACCAGCAAGCGACGCTTCGCGAACTGCGTGCCTGAACGCTAAACCCATTGTACTTGAGCGAATCCCATGCGACTCCTTCTGATCGAAGACGACCGCCCTATCGCACGCGGTATCCAGTCCAGCCTCGAACAAGCCGGCTTTACGGTCGACATGGTCCACGACGGCATCTTCGCCGAACAGGCCCTCACGCAAAATCGCCATGAGCTCGTGATCCTCGATCTGGGGCTGCCGGGCATCGACGGCATGACGCTGCTTTCGCGCTTTCGCCAGAGCAACCGGCATACGCCCGTGATCGTGCTCACCGCGCGCGACGAACTGAACGACCGCGTCCAGGGCCTGAATTCCGGCGCCGACGACTACATGCTCAAGCCGTTCGAACCGGCCGAGCTCGAAGCGCGCATTCGCGCCGTGATGCGCCGCAGCGGGCCGCACGGCGACGTGCCGCGCCCCGAAGTGTCGCTCGGCGGCGTGCGCCTGTCGGGCGTCGATCGCCGCATCTTCAACGACGACAAGCCGCTCGAACTCTCGCCGCGTGAGTTCGCGGTGCTCGAAATGCTGCTGCTGCGTCACGGCCGCGTGGTGAGCAAGGCGCAGCTGCAGGACCACCTCACGCACTTCGGCGGCGACCTCGGCGACACCGCGATCGAAGTCTACGTGCACCGGGTGCGCAAGAAGCTGGAGAACTGCCGTGTCGAGATCGTCACGGTGCGCGGCTTCGGCTATCTGCTGCAGGAAATCCGCCAGGCGGCCTGATCCGCCTCGTTTTCCTGGGCAGCCAGCGGCGGCGGAGCAATCCGCCGCCGTTTGCGCTTGTAAGCGCCGGCTTCTGGCGTCTCACTGGCGCATCAGCCGCCACGCCCGCGGCCCGCGTACAATGGATCGGTCCCGTGCCGCGCACGCCGCCGCACCTACGATTCATCATTCGCCCCGAAGCCATCATGCCCTCACCTGCCGCAACGAGCCTGCGGCGCACGCTGCTACGGCGCCTCGCCGCCCCGCTTTCGCTGCTCGCGCTGATGAGCGGCCTGATCGCCTATTGGCTCGCCTGGCAGTACACGCAGCACGTGGTCGACCGCTCACTCGCGGACCTCGCCACGGCCATCTCCCGGCAGATCCAGATCGCCGGCGACGATGCTGCCAATATCGTCCCACCGCTCGCCCAGGCGATGTTTTCCGACCCCGTCGAGGACCTCGTCTATCGCATCAGCAACGGCGAAACGGAAATCGCGGGCGACCATGACCTGCCGCTGCAGGGCACCAACGTGCGCCGCATGCACTATGCGTACGTGTTCGAAACGATCTATCAGGGCGTAACCGTGCGTGTCGCCCAGGTGCGCGTGCCGCAGGCGCATGGCAATCCGATCGTCGTGGAAGTCGGTCAGCCGGTGCACCATCGCTTTCGCATCGCGGCCGAGTTTCTCGTCGCGATCATGATGCCGTTGCTGCTTCTGCTGCTCGCCGGCTGGGTCATCGTGTGGCGCGTGGTCAACCAGCAGCTCAACCCGCTCACCGCGCTCGCCGACTCGCTCAACCGCCAGACTCACACGTCCCTCGAACCGGTGGACGAGACCTACGTGCCCGTCGAGATCCGTCCGCTCACGGGCGCGCTGAACGCGCTGCTCGGACGCCTGAAGACCGCGCTCGACGCGCAGCGCAAGTTCATCGCCGACGCCGCCCATCAGCTGCGTACGCCGCTCACGGCGGTGAAGCTGCACGCCGAGCAGGCCGTGAACGCGCGCGAGCCGCAGAAGGTCACCGACGCGGTGCGCGAGCTGCGTGCGGCCGCCGACCGCGCGGTGCGTCTGTCCAATCAACTGCTTTCGCTCGCGCGTGCGGAGCCGGGTGAACAGGCTGCGCGCTTCGTCGATATCGACATGGCCGCGCTCGCCTTCGAAACAGGCGCCGAGTGGGTGCCGCGGGCGCTGGCGAGCCACGTCGACCTCGGCTTCCAGCGCCTCGACGATCCCGAAAACGACACGCCGTTGATGGTGCGCGGCAACCCCGTGCTGCTGCACGAGGTCATCGCGAATCTGCTCGACAACGCGCTCAAGTATTTGCCGCCCGTGCGTCTCGAAGGCGCGCGCATCACCGTCACCGTTTCGCAGTCCTCCGCGGACGGCGTGCCGATGGCCGAGATCGTCGTGGAAGACAACGGCGGCGGCGTGCCCGCTTCGCAGCAGGCGGATCTCTTCAAGCGCTTCTTCCGCGGCGACGGTCAGAGCGAAAGCGGTGTCGATAGCGGCGCGGGCTTGGGCCTCGCGATCGTGCACGACATCATGACGCTGCACCGGGGAAGTGTGCATTACGAAGATGCCCCCGAAGGCGGCGCGCGTTTCATCGTGCGTGTGCCGCTCGCGCATCGCGGCATCCCTGGCGGCAAGGACGCCAAAGACCGCAGTGACAGCAAGGAGGCCGCCGCCTTCGAGGCCGCCCACCTGCATACGGTCGAGGCCGGCGAGGCGCCGCGCGAGAAGAAACCGAGCCACCAGGCGAGCATCGATCTCTGACGCTCCAGGTGCCGGGAAAACGACAAGGGCCGCTCATGCGGCCCTTATGCTTGATACGGTGCGACGCGCGCTGCGCCGTTTACTTCTTCTTTTTGCTCTTGCCTTTCGACGCTTTCGCGCCCTTCCCGGACTTGTCGTCGTCGGGCGGCGCGAGCATCGTGCCGCGACACTTGCGGGCGCCGCATCGGCATTCGTATTCGCGTTTGAGCTTCTTCGTCTGCTTCGCGTCGATCACGAGGCCGTAGTCGTAGAAAAGCTCCTCGCCTTCAGCGATATCGCGCAGTGCATGAATATAGACGTGTCCTTCGATTTCCTCGGCTTCGCAATTCGGCGCGCACGAATGATTGATCCAGCGCGCGCTGTTGCCCTTCACCTTGCCGTCGATCACGTCACCGTCGTCCAGCGCGAAATAGAACGTGTGATTCGGTTCGTCAGGATTATGCGGATGACGCCGCAGCGCTTCCTTCCAGGAGATGCGCTCGCCCTTGTATTCGATCAGTCGTTCGCCGGTCGCAATGGGGACCGCCGCAAACACGCCCTTGCCGTGCACGCCCGACTGGCGCACGACGATCCTGCGTTCACTCATTGAATGAATCCTTGTGAAGTACTGGGGGAGACTGTCCCGGTCATGACAGGCGGCGTGGAACCTGTCCCTCCGCGCGCCGCCCGCGGCTCTCTCATGAAGCCGTGCCTGGCGGTCTGCCTGGCCTTGCATCGGCCCTTGCATCCCGGCTCGTCGCGCTCCGTACGCAAACGCGGCGCCGATTGGGCGCCGCGCTCATGCGACGCCCGGCGCGCCACAGACGGCATCGTACACGCTCGCGCCTCTTTCGTTCAACCCATATGCGCCGTGTGAAACCGCCACGCGCAGCGTGTCTCAGCGCTGGCCGAGCGTCGTCTCGCCGAACAGCTTCTTCAACTCGCGCGGTTGCGAGCGCCAGTATTGCGGCGGCGCGCTTACGCTCGCGCCGAGCTGCGCCGCGGCGTGCCATGGCCAGCGCGGATCGTAGAGCATCGCGCGCGCCATCGCGATCATGTCGGCTTCGCCGTCTTCGATGATCTGATTGGCCTGCAGAGCGTCGGTGATGAGGCCCACCGCAATCGTCGTCATGCCCGTTTCGGCCTTCACCTTGCGCGCGAACGGCACCTGATAGCCGGGCTCGAGCGGAATCTTCTGCAGCGGCGACACGCCGCCCGACGACACGTCGATCCAGTCCGCGCCGCGCGCCTTGAGCGCCTGCGCGAGGACGACGGTGTCCTCGGGAGTCCAGCCGCCATCGACCCAATCCGTTGCCGAAACGCGCACGCCGATCGGGCGATCGGCAGGAAATTCGGCGCGCACCGCGTCGAACACTTCGAGCGGAAAGCGCATGCGGTTTTCGCGCGAGCCGCCGTATTCGTCGCTGCGCTGGTTCGCGATCGGCGAGAGAAATTGGTGCAGCAAATAGCCGTGCGCCGCGTGGATTTCGAGGGCGTCGATGCCAAGACGCGCAGCGCGGCGCGCCGTGGCCACGAACGCATCGCGCACGCGATTCAGACCCGCGACGTCGAGTGCGAGCGGCGGCGCCTCGCCTTCCTTGTGCGCGAGCGCCGAAGGCGCGTGCGGCAGCCACCCGCCGTCGGCGACCGGAATCAGCTGGCCGCCCTCCCAGGGCACATGACTCGACGCCTTGCGACCCGCGTGCGAGATCTGCATGGCGATGCGGATCGGCGAGTGGCGGCGGATAGCGGCGATCACGGGCTCGAGTGCGGCTTCGGTCACGTCGTCCCACAGGCCGAGACAGCCCGGCGTGATGCGGCCGTCCGGTTCGACGGCCGTCGCTTCGATGCAGAGCATCGCGGCGCCCGAAAGCGCCAGGTGGCCGAGATGGATCATGTGCCAGTCGTTGGCTTCGCCGCGCTCGGCGGAGTACTGGCACATCGGCGAAACGACGATGCGATTGGGGAGCGTCACGCCACGCAGTTCGAGCGGACTGAAGAGCTTGCTCATGGGAGGTCCCCGGACGGTTGGCAGAAGCGTCCGAGAATAGCACGCGCTTTTTTCACGCGTTCGACAAGGCACACGACGCGTGCGCCGGCGCGAAGTGGATCAGGCTCGGTTCAGGCGCGCGTCAGGGTTGGCGCGCGGCCATCTGGGCGTCGACGGCATCGAGCCATTCGCCGAACATGCGGCTCGCCTGCGCTTCGAGGAGCGGCCCGTGGCGCGCCGTGTCGTCGCGCAGCGCGTTCACGTCCACGCCCGCGCCGGCGATTTCGGCGGCATGACCGATCAGCCAGGGCTCGAAGCGGTCGGCGCGCACTTCGGGGTGGCATTGCAGGCCGAGCACGTTATCGCTCCAGGCAAACGCCTGGTTCTCGCAGAGCGGCGTGGAAGCGAGCCGCGTGGCGCCCTGCGGCAGATCGAAGGTATCGCCATGCCAGTGCAGCATGGAGGTCGCCGCGCCGTCGAGGTGCTGCAGCGGCGAGGCGCGGCCGGCGTCGGTGAGCGTGAGCGGCGTCCAGCCGATCTCGGGCTGGGGTCCCGCATACACGCGCGCCCCGAGCACGCGCGCAATGAGCTGCGCGCCGAGGCAGATGCCGAGCGTAGGCAGACCCGCCGCGATGCGCTTTTCGATCATCGCGGCAAGGGGAACGAGGGTGGGATAGCGCGCATCGTCGCACGCGTTGATCGGCCCACCGAGCACGACCATGAGCGACGCCGACAAGGGATTGAGCGCGCCGACGCGGGCGAAGCCGACATCGACGTAGCGCACGGGGCGGCCGCGGTCGCCGAGCACGCGCTCGAAGCTGCCGAGGTCCTCGAAATAGACATGGCGCACAGCCAATACTTCGCGATTCATCGGCACATTCCCGGGTCGGCTGTGGACGGCATGCACGTCACCGCTTTTTCACGGCGCCTGCGAACGTTTGCGCCAACGGTCGTGACAAAAACTTGTGGCAAATACTTGCGAGAACTACGCAAATTGCCATGCACGCGTTTGATGCACGCAAAGTCCGCACGCCAACGACCGCGCGGTGCTTTGCATTACCGTGCATTACATGCGTTGCGCGCGCCGCCCGCATGGGGGCGGCGGCGCAGCTTCGGCCTTAAACCGCGAAGATCTTCCAGTTTTTCTTCTGGGTCGTCACGTCGGCCTGTTCGTAGACCGAGCAATCGAGACGCAGATCCGTGTCAGCCATGTCGATATTCAGGAGCTGGCAGTGATGCGGCGTCTTCTTCGGGTTCTTGCTCGGCTCGAAATGCGAGCAGGTCAGGCACATGCGGTGCTGCGGGCTGGTTTCCTGCGATTCGAGCAGATAAACCGTCTTGAGCAGCGAGCGATACAGCGTGGACTGCTCGTCCGCCTTCAGCGTGCCGACCGCCTTCGACAGGAAGTCGGGCCACTGCGAGGCCTTTTTCGCCGCCGTGCGGCCGCGCGAGGTGAGACGCACCGCGAGCGCGCGGCCGTCGTCGAGCGCACGGCGCTTTTCGACGAGCCCCTTGGTTTCGAGCGTGCTCACCGCATCGCTGGTGGTCGCGGCCGTGAGGGCCGTTTCACGCGCGATCTCGCCGAGGCGCATCGGCCCCTTACGCTGCATCAGCAGCACGAGAATTTCGCCCTGGGTAGGCGTGAGGCCTGCCCCTTCGGCCCAGTCCCACGCCTGGCTCCGCATTGCCGTGCTAAGTCGCAGCAGGCTATGGGTCACCCGCCCGGCTGCCTGCTCTCCGTATACGCCTTCGCTCATAGTCTTTCGCTGGTTATTGGCAGCTTGCGCTGCATCGTCAGCCGCCGCTTTGACCGACGGCCTGTGGGAACGCTGGCGCCCGGTTCCCCGAGCGCCGCACCATCTCAAAAAATCCTGCTTCGCATACGTCATCGTATGCGTTGCACTGTCATGTTTCTTGCCGCAGGCCCCGAAAACATCCTTCAAGTCCCGACGCCAGTGCAGCAAACCGACATTCTATGCGAGAGCGGCAAATCGCACAGCTAACTTATCCAACGTGAATTGTGGATAACCCGTTGATAAGCACGCTATTGCCTTGTGTACAGGTTCCTCGCTGCTCGCCGTCGTCGCCCCGCGACCCATGCAGGTTATCGCGGATTTCTGTCTCGAACGCAACTGGAATCTGCCCGATCGGGCCTAACCAATCATTACGTAGTCCATTGAGTTTGCAGGGAAAACGAAGGTTACCCACAAAGGCCTGGGCTATTTGTCCTTGAATATGGACCATGTCGGGACCCAGGTCAAAAAAATAAGAACCCCCAGGTACCTCGAAGGCGGCAAAAAAATTTTCGTGCACCTCGAAAAAAGTGGCGTGCGGAACCAACGCAACCCTTTTTTGGCCCGCTTTTCACACGCTGCCTACCGGTTTTCCGGTCCCCCAAAGCAGGAAGGGCAGCCCGAAAGCTGCCCTTGCATCCTGTTTTGCCGGCGCGGGGCGTGCTTCCGACACCTCCTGCCCCCCGCAAAAATCGGTCAGTGGTCCTGTCTGTCCGCCGGCTCCCTCTTTTCGATTCCCATCAGGCGCGCCAGCGCAGGCACTGCTGGCGCACCGCTTCATGCAGCGATTTTTCCTCGGCCACCACGCTGCGCAGCCACGTGGCGTCGTTGTTCTGCGCACGGGCGATCGTGCCGATTTCGGTGAGCGCGCGCGTCGAGCCGAGCACTTCGCCGTGCGGGGCGATCCGGTCCAGCGTTTCGAGGATGTCTTCGGAAATCGTGCGGCGCTCGCCCGTTTGCGGATTCACGCAGGTGCCGGCGAGGCCGAAGCGGCACGCCTGGAATCGGTTGAACGTGTACACGAGGTAGTCGTCCTCGAGCGGCGCGATCGGTCGATCGGTGAGCAGATGGCGCGCGAGCGTCTGGATGTAGCAGGCGATCGCGGCGGCGCGCTCCACCGAAAGCGGCGTGTCCATCACGCGCACCTCGATCGTACCGAAGCCGGGTTTCGGGCGGATGTCCCAGTAGAAGTCTTTCATGCTGTTGACAACGCCCGTGTGCACCATCTTCGAGAAGTACTCCTTGAACTCCTCCCAGCTCAGCACGAACGGCGCGCGGCCCGACAGCGGAAACGCGAACACGGAATTCAGTCGTGCCGAATGAAATCCGGTGTCCACCCCCTGGACATAGGGCGACGACGCCGAGAGCGCGATGAAATGCGGGATGAAGCGCGAAAGCGAGTGCAGCAGGAAGAGCGCGCTGTCCGCATCCGGGCAGCCGATATGCACGTGCTGGCCGAACACCGTGAACTGCTTCGCCAGGTAGCCGTACAGTTCGGACAGATACTGAAAGCGCGGCGTATCGACGATGCGCCGGTCGCTCCATTGCTGGAACGCGTGGGTACCGCCGCCGCACAGGCCGACGTTGAGACGATCGGCCGCGGCGACAAGCGTGTCGCGAATCTTGCGCAGATCGGCCACAGCCTGCTCGTGATTCGTGCAGATGCCGGTGGAGAGTTCGATCATGCTTTCGGTGATTTCGGGCGTGATGTTGCCCGGAATCTCCTGATCTTTGACGAGGCGCATGAGGTCGCTCCCCGCCTTGGTCAGATCGTAGTCGTGCGTGTTGACGATCTGCATTTCGAGTTCGACGCCGAACGTAAACGGCTTCGAATCGACAAACGTTTCAAGTGACATGGCGTTTCCTGTCGGGGCGTCGCGCGCAAGCCGCCGGCCGCGCGCGCCGCGAGATTCATTTTTCGCCGCGTTCGCCGACGAGCGCGAGCGCGCGATAGACCACCCAGGGTCCGAAGAGCTGCAGCACGACGATCGAGCAAAGAATGATCGCGCGCAGGCGCGGATCGAACGTCGGATAGAGCTCGTAGGTGTCCTCGACGAGCAGCAGCGCGAGTGCCGACATCGGCGTCAAGGCAAGGCCGAGCGCCACACCCTGCTTCCAGTGCAGCCCGCTCGGCTTCGCGAACATCAGCACGCCGACGAGCTTGGCCGCGACACGGGCGACGATCAGCCCCGCCGCCGCCGCGCCGCCCACGAGAATGTCGTGCCACTCGAAGGCGGTGAGCGTGAGCACGAACAGAATCACCGTGAGCAGCCATCCGGCCGTGCCGAAATGCTGCGGCCACAGCTGCGGACGCGGCTCCAGATTCTTCACGATGATGCCCGCGGCAAGCAGGCTCAGGATCGTCGAGAGCTTGAGCAGGTGCGCAATGGCGATCGCCAGCAGCACGAGGCCGAAGAGCGCGACGAACGAGTGCTCGTCCTGCGGGCTCAGCCGACGGTAAAACAGCGTGCAAGCACGGGCGAGCACGAACGCGAGAATCAGCGAGCCGATCAGCAGATAAAGCGGCTGCAGGATCGTCGCGAACACGTTGCCGTACATCTCCTGATGCAGCCAGGTCGAGGCGAGCTTTTCCACGATCACCGCATACATGCTGTTGAGCGCCGTGAGCGTGAGCAGGCGCTGCGTGACCTGGCCTTCTGCGCGCAGCTCAGTCTTGAGCTGGATCACCATGGCAGGCGACGTCGCCATGGCGATCGCCGACACGACGAGCGCGATCATCGTCGGCACGGAAAGGAACAGCAGCACCGCGAGCACGAGCACGAAGGTGAGCGAGGACTCGGCAAGGCTCGACAGGATGAGCCAGGGATTGCGGCGGATCCAGCGCAGGTCGAGACGGCTGCCCAGTTCGAACAGCAGCAGGCCGAGCGCGACGTCGAGCAACGGCCGCGCGGCCGTGCCGACATCGGCGTCGATCACGCCGAACCCGGCCGATCCGGCAATGAGCCCGATCACCCCATAGCCCGAGATCCGCGGCAAGCGCCACGCCCGATAACAAAGCTCGCCGCACAAACCGGCGGCGAGCAGCGCGAGCCCGGCCCAGAAAATTCCGTCGAGCTGCAACGGCCAGGCGGGAAAAAACGAAAACGCCGACTTCATCGTGGTGGCTTCTCCTTGGCAACGACATCTTGCGTGGGATCGAATCCGGCTGTCCGACGTTGGATCGACATACGACCGGCTAACAGGCAAGCCGCGTGCCGCACGAGGCGAACGACACCTCTACTCCCCGTCCGTTGTCGGCTTGCTCTGCGCCTGGCGCTGCGCCAATCGATGCAGCCGGCCGGCCCGACGATATGACGATTGGGCGAGCTGGCGCGAATACGCGCTTCCTGCGGCGAGTGCGGACGAACCGTGCGGCAAAACGCTGCGACAAAGCAGCCGGCACATGGTGGTGCGGCGAACAGCCGGTACGGGCGCTTGCGTGTGGTGTGGCTGCGCCCGCGTTGGATGAACGAACGCTGCCGTCTACCCTGAGCACTCAGATTCAGGATGAGGGGCAACCGTTCCTTGGATGCGTCGACCGTCTGCTGCGGCATTTGACGCGGAAAGAACGGCGATTGTGCCATAGCTTTTTTGCAATTGCCCCACCGCATCGAAAGCATCGACAAAGACGGTAATAGCGTCCTCATTGTGCGCTTTTGGCGACGTATGCGGAAAAAATGACCGCCTGGCCGGGCGGCTTTCGTCTGGTTTTTCAAGCCCGGGCTGGATCGTCCTTGCCGACACCGACGGCGCTAGCTTGGGGTTTACTGTTTACCGTATGTATACGTAGTAGAAGTTAACAAGGGCCTGGATTTCCTGTGGATAACCGGGGTTTACTGATAGGAATCCGGGAGTTGGCGTTCGCACAACCGCGCGCAAAGCATGTGCGGTCGATGCGCACTTCGAAGAGTAACTTTTGGGCCTGGAACGGGGCGTGCTGAGTTACCCCGTTTACGTCCACACCGCTTCCACACTCGATTCGCTGGCAACTCGCGCGGTTATCCACAGATTGGCGTGGATAACCTGGGCGGCGCTTTCCCGCGATCAAAGACTGCGCTGGCGCAAGGCGCGCTGGAGGAAGCGCGCCGGATCCAGCTGGTCCGCAAGTTCCCGCTCCAGCGGCCAGGGCTCGCCTTCCAGCTGGGACGCGATCAGCTCCGCCCCCAGTCCCGCCCAAACGAGCCCGCGCGAGCCAAACGCGTACGCGCCGTAGAGGCCGCTTGCGCGCGGCAGGTCGAGGGGCCATGCGCCGGCCAGACGCGGGGCGTCGCGGCGGGCGGCGTCTTCGTCGGCGAGCGGGCCGAGCATCGGCATGCGGTCGCTGGTGACGCAGCGGAACGCCACGCGGCCCGCGAAATCGCGCTCGCCCTCGCGCTGGGCCGCGGCAAGCCCGGGAAGCATGTGCGCGACACGTTCGATGTTCTCGGTATGGCCGGCGGCGCGCAGCGCGTCGTCGGCGTCGTCGACTTCGTAGGTGGCGCCCGCGAGCGTAACGCCGCCGTCGAGCGGCACCGCATAGCCCTCGCCGATCACGGGTACGCGCAGGTTCGCGAGCGGGCTGGGATCGACGAGCGTGAGCTGGCCGCGCACGATGCGGGTGGGCGCATGCGCGAGCGCGGCGGCGCGCGAGGCGTCCTGGGCGTTGGCGAAGATCACCGCGGCTGCCTGGGCGACGAGCCGTCCGGCGTCGTCGAACACCTGCCATTCACCGGATTCCTGTTCGCCGGCACGTGCGATGTGACCGATACGCACACCGAAACGTGTCTCGACCTGCGCGCTGGGCAGCGCGGCGGCGAAGGCGCATTGGGCGCGGCAGAGCGTTGCCGGGTCGATTGCGCCGCCCTGCGGATAGAACCACCCGCCCTGATTGAGCGCGACGCCGGCCAGCGCCTGGGCTTGCTCGCGCGTGACGGCGCGCACGAATTCTTCGGGATAGCCGAACGATTCCAGCGCGGCGGCGACGGCGCGCGATTCGTCGTCAGTGGCGAGATGGAGCAAGCCGGCGTGCGAGCGCCTGGGCGCGTGGCCGGCGGCTTCGAGCGCGGCCCAGCGTTGCAGCGCGTAGAGAAACCCGGCGCGCGTGATGCGCGACGCGCTGCTGTCGTCACGCGAAATCAGCGGATGAAACACGCCGGCTGGATTGCCCGATGCCTCGAGCGCGGGCGCGGCGTTGCGTTCGACGAGCGTCACACGCCAGCCGCGCACGGCCAGCCGCTCGACGAGCGCGCAGCCGGCGAGTCCCGCTCCCACGACGACGGCGTGCCGCTCGCGCAGCGCAAGCGGCAGCGGCGGCTCGTAGCGGCGCACGCGCCAGCGCGGCGCGAAGCGTCCGACCAGCATCGCCCACTTGCCGTTGAAGCCTTCCACCTTGCGGAATTCGAAGCCGTTTTGCTCCAGCGCGCGCTTGACGTCGCCCGAACTGCTCCAGGTCGCGAAGGTGGCGTCCTCGCCGGCGATGCGCGCGAGCGCCTTGAAAACGACCGGCGACCAGAGGTCGGGATTCTTCGCCGGAGCGAAGCCGTCGAGGTAGATCGCATCGGCGCGCATCCACATTTTGGGAAATACCTCGAGTGCATCGCCGAAAGCGAGCGTGAGCGTGACGCGTCCGCCCTCGAATTCGAGGCGATGGGTGCCCGGCACGAGCATCGGCCAGGCGTTCACGAGTTCGTGCGCGAGCGGCGCTTCGCGTGCGTGTGCAACGACTGCGTCGAGCGCACTTTTCAGGTCGTTGCGCGCGAACGGATGCTTTTCCACCGAAACGAAATGCAGGCGTTCGCAGCGCGCCGGGTCGTCGCGCCATGCCGACCACGTGGCGAGAAAGTTCACGCCCATGCCGAAGCCGGTTTCGACCACGGTGAAGATCCGCCTGTCTTGCCAGCGCTGCGGCAGCGCGTTGCCTTTCAGAAAGACGGCCTGAGCCTGTGCGAATGCGCCGGCAGTGCTGTGATAAACGTCGCCATAGATGGGCGAAAACGGCGTGCCGTCTTCCCGGAAGGCGAGCGTGGCGGGTGTCAGGGTGGCGGTCATGAGGAACGCGAAGCCAGAGGTGAGGAGAAAACGGACAAGCAGCGCGGCTGGAAAAAGCGTGTGACGAAGGCGGATCGCGTTGCCGCAAACGCTTGCCGGGCCGGCGTTTGCGCGCATGCTGCGTTGGCGCGGCGCAACGCGTGCGGCGGGAAAAACGTCACAGGCGGGGGGATTTGCGGTGGTGGACACCCCAAAAAGGTCTACAAGCTCCAAAAAACCCGCATTTCCCGCGCGAAATCTTCGAAACCCTTGTCGTTATTGGGTTTGCGCTGCGCTATCATAGCAAGCGCCGCCCAGGGAAGCGGCAGCACGGACGTTGCGGCATCAGACACACGCTAGTCGCCGCAACGCGAAAACGCCGGGGTGCTCCGGGTCCGTCGCTGCTCGACGGCGCGGCACGCGTCCGTATAATCGGCGCGTTCGCGCTGTTCGTGTCAACCTAAACACAGAAAGGAACTTCTCAATGAATAAACAGGAACTGATCGACGCCGTCGCAGCACAGAC
The DNA here is from genome assembly GCF_040965835.1 of Paraburkholderia sp. BR10872. Taxonomy (NCBI): domain Bacteria; kingdom Pseudomonadati; phylum Pseudomonadota; class Betaproteobacteria; order Burkholderiales; family Burkholderiaceae; genus Paraburkholderia; species Paraburkholderia sp. BR10872. The sequence continues at coordinate 12,616 of NZ_JBFRCN010000004.1, read as the reverse complement.
GGGCGCTAGCAAGGCACAAACCGGCGAGACGCTGGACACGCTCCTCGAAGTGGTCAAGAAGGCTGTGTCGAAAGGTGATGCGGTTCAGCTGATCGGCTTCGGCAGCTTCGGTTCGGGCAAGCGCGCAGCCCGTACGGGCCGTAACCCGAAGACCGGCGAAACCATCAAGATTCCCGCTGCCAAGACCGTCAAGTTCACGGCTGGCAAGGCGTTCAAGGACGCCGTCAACAAGCGCTAAGGCATTGCCGCTTTAAGTTGACACCCGCCCCTGGCGGGTTTTTTTTCGCCTGCGAGGTGCATGCATCGCTGGCGAAAAAGCAAACGGCGCCGCATTTTTGCGGCGCCGTTGTTCGTTGAGCGCGTCGTTCCGGTCAGGCGGGACGGTGGACGATCTCGTCGTGATCGCCGTGATCATGATCGTGATCGTGATCGTCGTCGTCGAGCTCCCACGACGGGAACGGGTCGGCGTAGCCCAGCCACGCTTCGGGTCCTGCCGCGTATTCCGCATCGTTGAGAAGGCATGCATCGAGCTTCGCGCGCCACGCGTCGCGCTCGAGATCGATGCCGATCATCACCAACTCCTGGCGGCGGTCGCCGACGCTCGGGTCGTCGAGATCGCCTTGCCAGTCGGCGGCGATTTCCTTTTCGAGTTCGGCGTCCTGCGGCCATTCCTCGCGCGGCAGCGCCGCCCACCACGTGCCCGCGGGACCGTGACGACACACGCCGCCCGCCTGCGAGAGCGTGCCCGTCACGTCGTTGCGCGTGGCGAGCCAGAAGAAACCCTTCGAGCGCAGCACACCCTTCCATTCCTGGTTGAGCAGCGCCCAGAAGCGCTCGGGATGAAACGGGCGGCGTGCGCGATACACGAAGTTGCTGATGCCGTATTCATCGGCTTCGCTGCGCGGCGTATGCGCCGGATCGTGGCAATGCGCCGGGTCTTCGCAATGGTCATGCTCGTGCAGCGAGGCGAGCCAGCCCGGCGCGCTCGATGCCGCATCGAAATCGAAGCGGCCGGTGTTGATCACCTCCTCGAGCGGCACGTTGCCGAAGCGGCTCACCACCTGCACCGCGCGCGGATTGATGCGCGCGAGAATGTGCTGCAGGCGTGCGAGTTCGTCGTCGCTTACGAGGTCGGCCTTGTTGAGCACGAGCACGTCGCAGAACTCCACCTGATCGACGAGCAGTTCGACGATCGCGCGGTCGTCTTCCTCGCTCGCTGCCACGCCGCGCTGCGCGAGCAGGTCGGCGCTCGCGTAGTCGCGCAGGAAGTTGAATGCGTCGACGACGGTGACCATCGTGTCGAGACGCGCGAATTCATCGAGCGCGATACCGTCGTCGCCGGCGAACGTGAAGGTTTCCGCGATCGGCATGGGCTCGGCCACGCCGGTCGATTCGATCACGATGGCGTCGAAGCGCTGGCCGGCGCGAGCCGGATCGGCGAGGCGCTGGATCTCGGTGAGCAGGTCGTCGCGCAGCGTGCAGCAAATGCAGCCGTTCGACAATTCGACCACGCGCTCTTCCACGCGCGAGAGTGCCGAGGCGTCACGCACGAGCGCGGCGTCGATGTTCACCGAGGCGAGGTCGTTGACGATCACCGCCACGCGCAGGCCTGCGCGGTTCGACAGGATATGGTTGAGCAGCGTGGTCTTGCCCGCGCCCAGAAAACCCGAGAGCACGGTGACGGGCAGTGGCGGCTGGTTCATCGCAGTTTGGTGCAGAAAGTGAGTCGGGAGGCGCGCCGCGCGAAAGGATCGAAATCCTCGTAAGGGTGCGGCGTCAGCCAGCATTTTGCACCATGCGCGCGCGCCACGCAGGGCACGCGTGCCGCCGCATTCAGGGCGCGAGCATGCTGTGAGCGCTCAGCATGCGCTCAAGCGCGCTATTGCATGAGATGCCACTTGCGTAGAATGTCGGCGATCTGCTGCGCGTAGAGGTCGCGCAGCGTCGGCGTTTCGGAATGGTAAGCGCCGACGGCAGCCCACGTGTTGCCGTACTTGTTCATCTTCTGGCGCAGATGCCACGCGGCGATATAGACGTTCTTGCACGGCTCCATGAGCGTGCTTTGCGAAATGCCGTACTGCGAGAGCACGGGCAGATGCACCGAATTGATCTGCATGACGCCGTAGTCGATCGAACCGTTCGCATTCCTGTGTACTGCGTCGGGACGGTTGTGCGACTCCTGCCAGGCAATGGCGCGCAGGATCAGCGGATTGACCTTCTGGTAGCGCGCGGCCTCGTCGAAACAATCCGCGTGCGCGAGCGTGCTGACGCTCGCGGTGACGAGCACCACGGCGGCGGCAAGCGTAGCGGACCAGACGTTAGGCATGGCGACTCGCGCGGAAACTGACAAAAGGGCAAGCAAAAGACAAGCAAAAGGACAAGCCCGGAGACGAACGGCACAGCCTGCAGAATGACGCAATCTCTCGCGAGCCGGTCTGATTTCTGGCGCGCAATGCGGGAATTCCCACATAAAGACAGGGGGAAACGCGCGTTGGCCATCCTTCGGGCCGCTCGTATGATACCGGTCACTGATGACGCGTCAAGCTGGCTGCTCAGACAAGGCGCAGCGCTTCGAGCCAATTGAAGTCCACGCGCTCTCGCTCGCGAGGCATGCATGCTTACAAACAGCTTGGGATTACCGGCTGGCGCGGCTCGGCGATTAGAAGAATTCCCCGGAGAGCCATTTTTTGTGACAAATTCGACACGAAAAACTGCTACTGTTTCATCTTTTGTTGACTGACGGACGTCCGGGCCGAGGAGAGCCGGCGTCGGCACTAGTCAGGAAAGCACAGGCGAATCGGCCCCACAGCCGTACGTCGAGGACGAATAGCCGCGCGCGTCTGCCGCTGGCTTCGATAAGACACCCATGAGAAGAAATCGTATGGCTTTGCGTCGCGTCGCCACGGCGCTGCTCGTGAGCGGACTGATTACGGCACAGCTTGCCTATGCGCAGGTCACGCTCAATTTTGTCAACGCCGACATCGATCAGGTGGCGAAGGCAATTGGCGCCGCCACCGGCAAAACGATCATCGTCGATCCCCGCGTGAAGGGGCAGCTCAATCTCGTCTCCGAAAACCCCGTACCTGAAGACCAGGCGCTCAAGACCCTGCAGTCGGCGCTGCGCATGCAAGGCTTCGCGCTCGTGCAGGATCACGGCGTCCTGAAGGTCGTGCCGGAAGCCGACGCCAAGCTGCAGGGCGTGCCGACCTACGTGGGCAACGCGCCGACCGCGCGTGGCGACCAGGTGGTAACCCAGGTGTTCACACTCAGACACGAGTCGGCGAACAACCTGCTGCCGGTGCTGCGCCCGCTGATCTCGCCGAACAACACCATCGCCGCCTACCCGGCCAACAACACGCTCATCGTGACCGATTATGCGGACAACGTGCGCCGCATCGCCTCGATCATCGCGGGTGTGGACTCGGCCGCCGGCCAGCAGGTGCAGGTGGTACCACTGCACAACGCCAATGCGCTCGACATCGCGCCGCAAATCGCGAAGATGCTCGACCCGGGCGCGATCGGCGCCTCGGACCCGTCGCTGAAGGTTTCGGTCATCGCCGACCCGCGCACCAATTCGCTGATGCTGCGCGCCTCGAATGCGCAACGCCTGGCCTCGGCGGTCCAGCTCTCGAAGCAGCTCGACGCGCCGACCAGCATGCCGGGCAACATTCACGTCGTGCCGCTGCGCAATGCCGACGCCACGCAGCTCGCCAAGACGCTGCGCGGCATGCTCGGCAAGGGCGGCAACGATACGTCGTCGTCCGGCAATGCGAACGGCTTCAACCAGGCAGGCAACAGCGGCGGCGGCGGCGGCATGTCGACCGGCACCTCCGGCACGCCGCCGCTGCCGTCGAGCTCGCTCAGCGGCGGTACGTCGTCGGGCAGTTCGCTGGGCGGAGGCAGTTCGTATGGCAGCGGCGGTGGCGGCAGCAACGAAGCCCCGTTCCTCGGCGGCGACAAGGACAAGGGCGACGAGAACCAGCCGGGCGGCATGATCCAGGCCGACGCGGCGACCAACTCGCTGATCATCACGGCGCCGGACGCGGTGTACCGCAACCTGCGCGCCGTGATCAACCAGCTCGATGCGCGGCGCGCGCAGGTCTATATCGAGGCGCTGATCGTCGAACTGAACTCGACCACCAACGCCAACCTGGGCATTCAGTGGCAGGTGGCGAATGGCAATTTGTACGCCGGCACCAATCTTTCCACCGGCAGCGGCAACAGCATCATCAACCTGACGGCCGCTGCGGCCGCCGACGCCAGCACCGGCGGCCTTGCAAGCGCGCTCGGGGCTTCCGGCCTCCAGCAGGGCTTGAACGTGGGCTGGATCAAGAACATCTTCGGTGTGCGGGGTCTCGGCGCCTTGCTGCAGGCGCTCTCGCAAACCGCCGACGCCAACGTGCTGTCCACGCCTAACCTCATTACGCTCGACAACCAGGAAGCGAAGATCGTCGTCGGTACGAACGTGCCGATCCAGACGGGGTCGTATTCGAACCTCACGAGCGGCACGGCGAGCACGGCGTTCAACACCTACGATCGTGTGGACGTGGGCCTGACGCTGCACATCAAGCCGCAGATCACCGACGGCGGCATCCTGAAGCTGCAGCTGTACACGGAAGACTCGGCGATCGTGACGGGCACGACCAACGCGACGACCAATCCCGCCGGCCCCGAATTCACCAAGCGTTCGATCCAGTCCACGGTGCTGGCCGACAACGGCGAGATCATAGTGCTCGGTGGCCTGATGCAGGACAACTACCAGGTCGCCAACAGCAAGGTGCCGCTGCTCGGCGACATTCCGTGGATCGGCCAGCTGTTCCGCTCGGAAAACAAGACCCGCGAGAAGACCAACCTGATGGTGTTCCTGCGTCCGGTGATCATCAACGACCGCGACACGGCGCAGGCGGTCACGTCGAATCGCTACGACTATATCCAGGGCGTGACGGGCGCATACAAGTCCGACAACAACCTGATCAAGGATCGCGACGACCCGGTCGTGCCGCCGATGCCGGTCGGCCCGAGCCAGGGCGGCTCCGCGCTGAACCTGTTCGACCTCGACCAGATGCGGCGTCAACAGGCGCTGGGCGTGCAGCCCGCGGCGCCCGCGAATCCGGCAAGCGCCGTGCAAATGCAGCCCGCCGCACCCGTGCAAACGGCGCCGGTCGAAACCACGCCGGTGCAACAGGCGGCGCCTGCCACCACGCGGGTGCAGCCGTGAGCACGCCGCACGCGCCTGCGGCCAACGGCGGAGCGGACCGCGAGCCGCCCTCGCCGCTTGCCGCGCGCCTCGTGCCGTACGGCTTTGCGCGCAGCGGCCAGATTCTGGTCGCCCAGCAGCGCGCCGAAGGCCTCGAAGTGTGGATCAGCGAGCGCACCTCGCAGGCCGCCATCGCCGAGGTCGCGCGCAACTTCGGCGCGTTCGCGCTCGTGCGCGTACCGGCCGACGAACTCGCGCAGGCCATCAACCAGGCGTACGCGCGCCAGGACGGCAGCGCCGCGCAGGTGGTGGGCGAAGTGGAAGGCGAAGTCGATCTCTCGCGCCTCATGCAGGACATTCCCGAAGTGGAAGACCTGCTCGAGTCCGAAGACGACGCGCCGATCATCCGCATGATCAACGCGCTCCTCACGCAGGCCGCGCGCGAGCAGGCATCGGACATTCATATCGAGCCGTTCGAGAATGCATCGGTCGTGCGCTTTCGCGTGGACGGCACGCTGCGCGATGTCGTGCGCCCGAAGAAGGCGCTGCATGGCGCGCTGATCTCGCGTATCAAGATCATGGCGCAGCTCGACATCGCCGAGAAACGCCTGCCGCAGGACGGCCGCATCACGCTGCGCGTGGGCGGGCGTCCGGTGGACGTGCGCGTGTCCACGCTGCCCACGGGCCACGGCGAGCGCGCGGTGCTGCGTCTGCTGGAAAAAGACGCGCAGCGCCTGAACCTCGAAGCGCTCGGCATGGCCGGCGACACGCTCGGCAAGTTCGACCAGCTGATCGCGAAGCCGCACGGCATCGTGCTCGTGACCGGCCCGACGGGCTCGGGCAAGACGACCACGCTCTACGCCTCGATGTCGCGGCTCGAAACGGCTACGACCAACATCATGACCGTGGAAGACCCGATCGAGTACGACCTTTCGGGCATCGGACAAACCCAGGTGAACGAGCGCATCGGCATGACGTTTGCGCGCGCGTTGCGCTCGATCCTGCGTCAGGATCCGGACATCATCATGATCGGTGAAATCCGCGACCTCGAAACCGCGCAGATCGCCGTGCAGGCGTCGCTTACGGGCCACCTCGTGCTCGCCACGCTCCATACCAACGACGCCGCCTCGGCGGTGACGCGACTGACCGACATGGGCGTCGAGCCGTATCTGCTCGCGTCGTCCCTGCTCGGCGTGCTCGCGCAGCGACTCGTGCGCCAGCTCTGCCCCGTGTGCAAGGAAGAACGCGTGGAAGACGACGGCAGAAAGCGCTGGCATCCGGTGGGATGCGACCGCTGCGGCCATTCGGGCTACGCGGGACGGCGCGGCGTGTACGAACTGCTGCTCATCGACGAGCCGATTCGCGCCCTCATCCACCGCAATGCCGCCGATGCGGAGATCTTCGCGGCCGGCCGCGCGCAAGGCATGCGCACGCTGCGTGAAGACGGCGAGCGTTGGGTCGAAGCGGGCAGGACCTCGCTCGAGGAAGTGCTGCGCGTGACGGGCGGCGCGTAATGCGCCGCACGACGGGCCGCACGATGAACCACCAGATGGACGCTCAATAAAAGCGAGGGCGATCAGCAACATGCCGGCATTTCGCTTCGAAGCCATCGATGCCACGGGCAAAGCGCAAAAAGGCGTGCTCGACGCGGACAGTGCACGCGGCGCGCGTGCGCTGCTGCGCGGCCAGGGCCTCACGCCGCTCGTGGTCGAACCCGCCGCGAGCCGCACCCGCGGCGCGCGCCAGCAACGGCTCGCGCTCGGGCGCAAGCTCTCGCAGCGCGAGCAGGCGATCCTCACGCGCCAGCTCGCGAGCCTGCTGGTGGCGGGACTGCCGCTCGGCGAGGCGCTTGCGGTGCTCACCGAGCAGTCCGAGCGCGACTACATCCGCGAACTGATGGCGGCCATTCGCGCCGAGGTGCTCGGCGGCCATTCGCTCGCCAGCGCCCTCGAGCAGCACCCGCGCGACTTCCCGGACATCTACCGTGCGCTCGTGGCCGCGGGCGAGCATACCGGCAAGCTCGGCATCGTGCTGTCGCGCCTGGCCGACTACATCGAGCAGCGCAACGCGCTCAAGCAGAAGATCGTGCTCGCCTTCACGTACCCGACGATCGTCACGATCATCGCGTTCGGCATCGTCACGTTCCTGCTCAGCTACGTGGTGCCGCAGGTGGTGAACGTGTTTGCGAGCACGAAGCAGCAACTGCCCTTGCTCACCATCGTGATGATGGCGCTCTCGGGCTTCGTGCGGCAGTGGTGGTGGGCGGTGCTGATCGCCGTGGCCGTGGTCGCGTGGATCGTGCGCTCTACCTTGCGCCGGCCCGGCCCGCGTCTCGCATTCGACCGCTGGATGCTCACCGCGCCGCTCGCGGGCAAGCTCGTGCGCGGCTACAACACGGTGCGCTTTGCGAGCACGCTCGGCATTCTGAGCGCGGCGGGCGTGCCGATCCTGCGCGCGCTGCAGGCGGCCGGCGAAACGCTCTCGAACAAGGCGATGCGCACGAACATCGACGAAGCCATCGTGCGGGTGCGCGAAGGCACGTCGCTGTCTCGGGCGCTTGGCAACACGAAGACGTTTCCGCCCGTGCTCGTGCACCTGATCCGCTCGGGCGAGGCGACCGGCGATGTAACGACCATGCTCGACCGCGCGGCCGAAGGCGAGGCGCGCGAACTCGAGCGGCGCACGATGTTCCTCACGAGCCTGCTGGAGCCGCTCCTGATCCTCGCGATGGGGGGCGTGGTGCTCGTGATCGTGCTCGCGGTGATGCTGCCGATCATCGAGCTGAACAACCTCGTGCAGTAAGGCGTACGAACCACACGAAGTCGCGTGAAGGCAGGCGCGCCGAACTCAGCGCACGTAGATGGTGGGACCGGCTGCGTTGGGCGGCAGGAAGATTTCGGAGTGCACGCCGTGGCGGTCGATGAGGATCGAGCGGGGGCGCACTTCGAAGAGTTTGGAGTTCTGGTCGATCGGGCCGCCGAGCGAAATGGCCCGCGGGGGTTCGCCGCCCACGCTGACGATGGCCGCTGCGCCCTGCGCGAGCGAGAGGATGCCGAACAGGTGAATGTCCTGCACCGGGTTGCGCTCGAGTCTGCCGCCGAACAGCGTGCCGGCCTGATCGAGCGAAACCGGCACCCGGGCGGCGGCGGCCTGCACCGGCGCCGCGCGGTTGGTGGCGAGGGTGATCGTCCACCACGTGGCCGTGGCGCAGAACACCGCAAACGCGGCGAGGGAAAGAAGGCGGATTTGCAGTGGGCTCATGCGCTCATTGTACGAAGGTTTATGAAATTTTTGATGTACGCGTTTGCCATGCCCGCAAGGCGTCGGAAAGGCGTCATCGTGTGACATTACAATGACCCGTCATGCGTGCGAGGACACGGCCGATACAAGCGGCGGGTCCGATCGCAGGCGGGACGAAGCGCGGCGCACAGGCGTGCACCGCAACCATATCTAGCGAGGGAGGAAAGAACTCATGTCCATGTGGGCCAAACGCCGTGCCGAAATCGAAGTCACGCGCGCGCGCCGCCAACGCGGCTTCACGCTCATCGAAATCATGGTCGTGATCGCGATTCTCGGCATTCTGGCCGCGTTGATCGTGCCGAAGATCATGAGCCGTCCGGATGAAGCGCGCCGCGTCGCCGCGCGCCAGGACATCGGCACGATCATGCAGGCGATGAAGCTCTATCGCCTCGACAACGGCCGCTATCCGACCCAGGACCAGGGGCTGCAGGCGCTGGTGCAAAAGCCGACCACCGAGCCCGTGCCGAACAACTGGAAGGACGGCGGCTATCTGGAGCGTCTGCCCAACGACCCGTGGGGCAACGCGTACCAATACCTGAACCCGGGCGTGCACGGCGAGATCGACGTATTCAGCTACGGCGCCGATGGCAAACCCGGCGGCGAGGGCAACGACGCCGACGTCGGGTCCTGGCAGTAAGTCGTCCGCCACGGCGTAGCCATGCAACCGAGCCGCCTCGTCCCTTGCCGGGACCGCCGATCGACACGCACCGCGCGCAATTCGCGCGCGGGCATGCGTTCGCGCGCGGCGGGCTTCACGCTGCTCGAAATGCTCGTGGTGCTGCTGATCGCGGGGATTCTCATCTCGCTCGCTTCGCTCACGCTCACGCGCAATCCGCGCACCGACCTGAACGAAGAAGCGCAGCGGCTCGCGCTCCTGTTCGAATCGGCCGGCGACGAGGCACAGGTGCGTGCCCGGCCCATTGCATGGCAGCCGCTCGCGGGCGGGTTTCGCTTCGACGTCCATACCGAGGACGGCTGGCGTCCGCTGCGCGACGATCTGCTCGGCCCGCGCAACTGGGAAGGCGGCGTGACCGGCGTGGCGATCACCTACCCCGGCAGCGACGACACGCAGGCCAACCGGCTCATTTTCGGCACGGAAGCCGTGGACGTGCCGGTGCAGGTCACGCTCTTTTCGGCAGCCGGCCAGGCGACGATCGTCGGCACCGGCACTGGCCGCTTCGAGGTGCGCTGAGATGCGGCGCTCGATGCATGGGGGAAAGCGCGGCCACGGTGCCCGCGTGAATCGTCCGGCTCGCCCGCTGCGCGAGCGCGGTTTCACGATGATCGAGGTATTGGTTGCGCTCGCAATCATCGCGATTGCGCTGGCCGCGTCGTTGCGCGCTGTGGGCAGTCTCGCCGCGAGCGAGGCTGATCTGCACGACCGCCTGCTCGCGGGCTGGAGTGCGGACAACACGCTTGCGCAGCTGCGTCTCGCGCACGCGTGGCCGGACCTTGGCGAGAGCAGCTTCGACTGCTCGCAGGGCAATCTGCGGCTGACCTGCACGCAGCAGGTCGCGACGACGCCCAACCCCGTCTTCCGGCGCGTGGAGGTGTCGGTGACGACGCCCGGCCGTTCCGGCAATCTCGCGCAACTCGTCACGGTGCTCGCCAATGAGACGAACCGCTCGTTGTGACCGCGCGCGCGTCGCCGCGTCAGCGCGCGGCTTCACGCTGATCGAGCTGCTCGTGGCGATCGCCATCATGGCCGTGGTCGCGATCCTCTCGTGGCGCGGCCTCGACGAAATCGTGCGCGGGCGCGAAACCATCACGCGCTCGATGGCTGAGGAACGCGTGTTCGCGCAGATGTTCGACCAGATGCGCATCGACTTGCGCGCAGCGACCTCCGATGACGAAGCGGGCGGCGTCGCGATCTCGCTCGACGGCGGCGCGCTGCAGGTCGTGCGCGCGTTCGCGGTGCCGCCGGGCGCCGCGCCGCGAATGCAAGTGGTGCGTTACCGCGTGTCGGGCGGCCAGGTGGTGCGCTATGCGTCGCCCCCGCTTGCCAATCTCGGCGAGCTGCGGCGCGCGCTGCGCGGCGGCGAAGGCGACAACTGGGGCGCGTTGCCGATGATGAGCGGCGTGGACGTCATCAACGCGCGCCTGTACGTGCCGAAGACAGGCTGGACGGCGAACATGCAGGACGTGCGCTCGCAGGTGAGCGGCTACAACAACGATCTCAAGGTGCCGCAGCTCGGCAACGCCCCGTTGCCGCGCGCGGTGACGGGCGTGCAGGTGAGCGTGGGTTCGCATTCGCTCGAGCGGCCGGTGACCCGCGTATTCATGGTGGGGGAATGACGTTGCGTACACAACGAACCTCCACTCGGCGAACCGGACGATTCAGCCGCTCTATGCGCGCACGGCGCGGCGCGGCCATCATCAGCGCGCTGCTCGTCGTGGCGCTGTCGGCGATCCTCGTCGCGGGCATGTTGTGGCGCCAGCAGGTGCAGCTGCGCCGCATCGAGAATCAGCGTCTGCTCGCGCAGGCGCAATGGATCGCGCGCGCCTCGCTCGACTGGACGCGCCTCGTGCTGCGCTCCGAAGCGGATACGTCGGCGGGCATCACGTATCTGGGCGGCGCGTGGGGCGTGCCGCTCGCGAGGACGCGCCTGTCCGACTTTCTCGGGCAGATCGGCGAGGCGCGCGCGCAACAGGGCACGGACACCTGGCTCTCGGGCTCGATCGAAGACGCTCAGTCGCGCTTCAATCTGCGCGATCTCGTGGCGTCCAACGCGCCGGGCTCGCTGCAGCTGAACCTGACCGAAATCGAAGCGTTCGCGCGCCTGCTGCAGATTCTCGGCATCGACCAGCAACTCGCCAAGAACACCGCGGTGTACCTGCGCTCGGGCCTCTCCTACTCCGCAACGCGCTTCCAGACGCAAACCGCCACGACGAGCGGCACCTCGCAAACCGAGGTGCTCGCCGGCGGCGGCTCGACTGGCGGCGGCAACTACACCGACAACCCGGGCCTCTCTGACAGCGACAACAACAGCGGCGTCGCGCCGCTCCTGATGACGAGCGTCGATTCGCTGCTCGACGTGCCCGGCTTCACGCCCGACGCCGTTGCGCGGCTGCGCCCGTTCGTGACGATCCTGCCCACCGTGACGCCCGTGAACATGAACACGGCGAGCGCCGAGGTGATCGCCTCCGTCGTAACGGGCATGAGCCTGTCGAATGCGCAGGCCCTCGTCGCGCGTCGCCAGAGCGTGTTTTTCCGCAACGTGAGCGACGTGCAGCTCGCGCTCGAAGGCGTAGGCGTAAAGCAGGCCTCGATCGACACGACGCAGATCGACGTCAACACGAGTTATTTTCTCGTCCATGGGCGCGTGCAGCACGAGCGCGCCGAGGTGGACCGCACGACGCTAGTCTGGCGCGACCCGCTCACTCATACGACGCGCATCGTGCGCGTTCGCGACGAACCATGAATCCGTCCCCGACCAACATCGAAAAGAGGTGCGTTTGAGCACGCTGATCGTCCTCATGCCGCCCCGCGACCCGGCGGTCCACTCGCAGGAATGGCAGCTGCCGGAACTGCCGTTCGTGCTGCTCGACAAGGCGGGCAACACGCAACGCGCGGGCCGTTCGGCGCTCGGGCTGCTGCCGAAGGCCTCGGCCACCATCCTGATGATCGCCGCGCGCGACCTGCTCACGCTCGCCGCTACGGTGCCCCCGCTCAAGGGGCCGCGGTTGCGTCAGGCGCTGCCGAACGTGGTCGAGGATCATCTGATCCAGGATGCGCAGACCTGCCATCTGGCACTCGATCCCAAGCGCCTGGCCGACGGCCGCCAGGTGGTGGCGGCCATCGATCGCGGCTGGTTCCGCTTTCTGCTGGAAGGCTTCACCGCCGCGGGGCACCGCAATCTGCGCGCCGTGCCGGTGGCGCGCTGCCTGCCGGCCGCGCAGGCGGTGGAAGCGGTTCAGGAGGTTCGGGTGACTGAGCCGGCCGAGCCCGCCGAGCCGGGGGCAGCGCCCGGCGCCGCGGCTCCCGGGACTCCCGCGACGCCCGCGCCCGAACCCGTGACCGCATGCGTGCTAGGCCATGTCGTCGCGACTGCACCCATGCTGCTGCCCGGCGTCGCGCGGTCGAGCCGCCACGGCTGCGAGGCGAACTCGAACTGGCAG